>CAHJXF010000151.1 GCA_903644065.1 Betaproteobacteria bacterium | reverse complement strand
GAGCGAGGGCGGACGGCGCAAGACGGCGATGCGGGCAAGACGGTCGACGTGGGCGACGTGGGCGACGTGGGCGACGCCGCCGATGCGCGGCGACCGGTGGCTCGCCGCACCACCACGGATCGATCGGGCCGACGATGTCCGCGGGTTCGGCGCCACGAACGTCCTCTCGTCTTGACAGAGACTCCACATCGAACTATGTTCGATCTGACAATCGGTTCAATCCGAGCAGACGAAAAGACTGAGGAGTCCAGATGAAGTTGCTGCGTCATGGTGCCGTCGGCCAGGAACGACCCGGCGCGATCGATGCGGACGGTCGCGCCCGCGACCTGTCGTTGCTCGTGCCCGACTTCACGCCCGAGTGGATGGCGGCCGACAAGCTGCAGGCCCTGGCGGCGATCGATCTGTCCCGCATGCCGCTGGTTCCGGACGGCACGCGCTTCGGCGTGCCGGTCGCCGGCATTCGGCAGTTCGTCGCGATCGGACTCAACTACCGCCAGCACGCGGCGGAGGCCGGTCTCGAGATTCCTCGCGAACCGATCGTCTTCAACAAGGCGCTCACTTCCATCGCCGGACCGGACGACGACGTCGAGCTGCCCGAGAACTCGGTCGCGGGCGACTGGGAGGTTGAACTCGGTTTCGTGATGGGCCGCACGGCCAAGAAAGTGGCCGTCGCGGACGCGTTGTCCCATGTCGCCGGCTACTGCCTGTCCAACGACGTGTCGGAGCGCGACTGGCAGATCAAGCGCAATGGCCAATGGGGCAAGGGCAAGAGCTTCGACGGCTTCGGGCCGACCGGACCCTGGCTCGTCACGAGCGACGAGTTGCCGAATCCCCAGGACATCCCGCTGGAGCTCGCGGTTAATGGGGAGATCCGGCAACGGAGCAGCACCGCCGACATGATCTTCCCGGTCGCCGAGATCGTCTCGTATCTCAGCCAGTTCATGACCTTGCTGCCCGGCGACCTCGTCATCACCGGGACGCCGCAAGGCGTCGGTCTGGGCATGAAGCCGACCCCGCAGTTCTTGCGCCGTGGCGACGTGATGACGCTGAGCGCGGGCGTGCTCGGTACCCAACGACAGAGAGTCGTCTGACCGCGACGACTGATCGCGGCACGCCACGACAAACCGGCTTCGACCGGTCGAAGCCGAACGTAGGAGACTCCATGACCATCGAACACCCGGACGCGCGTCCCGCCGTCCATTCCGTCGACGAATTCGTTTTCAGCGTGCCCGACCTCGATCTGGCGCGTCACTTCTACTCGAGCTTCGGGCTGGACGTTCGCGACGTGGAGAACGGTTTGGCGCTCCACACGTTCGATCACCCGCATCGCTGGGCGCGCGTCGTCGCCGGCGACGGCAAGCGACTGCTGTGGTTGAGTCTCGGGATCCATGCGGCGGACGAGGAGCGCTTCGCCCGCCTGCTGGCCGAACGCGCGGTGGATCGCATCGATCCCCCCGCTGGCGCCGATGCGGGTGGATTGTGGATCGAAGGTCCGGATGCGATTCCGATCCAGCTTCGCGTCGCGGAGAAGTCGTCTCCCTCGACACCGGCCCCGCGCCACTTCCAGGAGGAGTGCCGCAACCAGGGGCGCTCCCCGGCCCGTAGCCGGACCGGGCCCGTCCACCCGCTCTACCTGTCGCACATCCTGCTGTTCAGCGCGGATGTCGATGCCGCACGTCGCTTCTACGAAGACCTGCTCGGCTTGCGCCTGTCGGACCGGAGCGGTTCGGTGATCGCCTTCATGCACACGCCGCACGGCAGCGACCATCACCTGATCGCGCTGGCCAAGTCGGGCGGCGGCGGACTGCATCACAGCAGCTGGTGCGTGCCGTCGATGGACGCGGTCGGCCTCGGCGCCCAGCAGATGGCGCACGCCGGCTACGACCAGGGCTGGGGACTGGGACGGCACGTGCTGGGATCGAACTACTTCCGCTACGTGCGCGACCCGTGGGGCAGCTACGCCGAGTATTCGTTCGACATCGACTTCGTCGAAGCGGGCGATGCCTGGCCGGCGGCCGATCATCCCGGCGAGGATTCGCTCTACGTCTGGGGCCCGTCGCTGCCGGAAGATTTCGTCGTCAACTACGAGCTTCCCAACCTGACCGTCGCGGAGGTCTCCCCCGTCGCCTGATGTCGCCGGGCCGGTCCCGGCTCCGCAGACGACCCCGGGTCCCGTTCCGATGAAGACGCCGTGAACCATCCCATGCCAGCGATCACCGCCGCCCGACGTCCCGCCGCGTCGCCGTGGGACGTGCGCTACGAATGGCAGGTGGTGACGCTGCTGTGCCTCGGCTTCGGCCTGGTCGGCATCGATCGTTTCATGATCATGCCGCTGTTCCCGGTCATGGCGAAGGACCTGGGACTCGACTACGCCGACCTCGGACAGATCACCGGCGTGCTGGCGATCGCCTGGGGCGTGTCGGCGATCTTCATGGGCAACCTGTCCGACCGGCTCGGCCATCGCAAGGTCGTGATCCCCGCGATCGTCGTCTTCTCGTTGCTCGCCGGATTGAGCGGCCTCGCGTCGAGCATGATCGCCTTGCTGACGATTCGCGGCTTGATGGGGGTCGCCGAGGGCGCCTACACGCCGTCCAGCATCGTGGCGACGCTGGATGCGTCGAAGCCGCGACGGCAAGGGCTCAACATCGGCATCCAGCAGGCGGCGCTGCCGTTGTTCGGCCTGGGTCTCGCCCCGGTGCTCGTCACGCAGATGCTGAAGGTCGTGCCGTGGCACTGGATCTTCGCGGTGGTTTCGATCCCCGGCCTGATCGTCGCCTACCTGCTGCATCGCGTGCTGCGCGACACCCCGCCCGCCATC
Organism: Betaproteobacteria bacterium; assembly: GCA_903644065.1. GTDB lineage: Bacteria > Pseudomonadota > Gammaproteobacteria > Burkholderiales > Burkholderiaceae_D > CAHJXF01. Next base: position 5,139 of record CAHJXF010000151.1, on the reverse strand, counting down.
GCGGCGCTGCACACGTCGACGCACGACGGCAGCGAGCATCGATGGAGCGAGATCTTCCGCTATCGAAACATCCCGCTCAACATGATCGGGATGCTGTGCTGGCTCACCAACCTGGTGGTGCTGAGCGCGCTGATGCCGAGCTACCTGATCGACTACCTGCACCTGTCGCTCGAGCAGATGGGCTTCGTGCTGTCCGCGATCGGCTTCGGCGGCACGCTCGGAACGCTGGTCATGCCGGGGGTGTCGGACCGCATCGGTCGCAAGCCCGTGATGATCCTTTCGGTAGTCGGCGCCGCGGTCGGGCTCTACGCCCTCTCCACGACCGGCGCGGATCCGTTGGCCCTGTTCCTCGCGCTCGGCGCGACGCTGTTCTTCGTCTTCAGCATGATCTGCCTGACCGTCGGCCCGATCAGCGCCGAGTCGGTGCCCGCCAAGCTGATGTCCACGGCGTCAGGCGTCGTGGTGGGCACGGGCGAGATCTTCGGCGGCGGCATCGCACCGATCGTCGCGGGTGCCGTCGCCAAGCACTTCGGCATCCAGTACATCCTGTATCTCGCTGCCGGCGCCCTGATCGTGGGTCTCCTGGTCGCGCTCGCCCTGAAGGAAACGGCGCCATCCCGAGTGGCGGGACGGTGAGCGACGTGCGGATCGCATGCGCCCCGGCGCATCGAGCATCGGGGCGTCATCGCGGGCCATCGCGGGCCAGGACGCACCGGTCGGAACGCGACGGGCCGGCGAGCTCTCGAGCGGTGATCTTCGTCGTCGCGTCGGTCCAGCGATCCATTCCCGAATTCTTGCCACCCACCGCGCAAACGACGGCAAACACCCGATGACCGAACAAACCAACCTCTACGACGTCGTCCAGATCGGCTATGGACCGGTCAGCGAAATCATGGCACTGGCGCTCGCCAGACAGGGCCGCAAGATCGCCATCTTCGAACGTTGGCGCGAACGCTTCCCGCTGCCGCGTGCCGTCTGCATCGATCACGAGCTCTATCGCGTGCTGTCCGCTCTGGGAATGGGCGAACAACTGCCAGCCGTCAGCCATCCGGGACCGCAGTACCGCTGGTTCAACGCCGAGTGGCGCGAGCTGCTGGCGATCGACTGGTCGGCCGAGTCGATCTCCGGCGGACCCGAAGTCAACTTCGTGCATCAGCCGACCCTCGAACGAATGTTCGAGGACGTCGTCCAGGCCTGTCCGAACGTGGAGCTCAACCTCGGTTGGGAGGCGGTCGAGGTGACCCAGACGGACGATTACGCGGAACTGGTCGTGCGCGACTGCGAGAGCGGACAGCAGCGGACGGTGCGCGCCCGCTACCTGATCGGCGCCGACGGCGCGAACAGCCTGATCCGGCGCGCGATCGGCTCGACACAGGAAGATCGCGGCTTCGAGGCGGACTGGCTGGTCATCGACGTGTTGCCGCACGAAGGCGTGACGCTCGACATCCCGCCGGCGGCGCAGTACTGCAATCCCACGCGCCCGACGACGATCGTCCCCGCGGGCGTCAAGGACGGGCGCTTCTTCCGCCGCTGGGAATTCATGCGCCTGCCGCACGAGACAGCCGAGGATCTGGAGCACGAGGACGTGGCCTGGCAGTTGCTCGAGCCGTGGGTGCGGCGCGACCAGGCGACGATCGTCCGGCACAAGGTCTACACGTTTCGCTCGCTTCTGGCCGACACCTGGCGCAAGGGGCGCTACATCATCGTCGGCGACGCCGCGCACGTCATGCCGCCGTTCATGGGACAGGGCATGTGCGCCGGCCTGCGCGACGACTGGAACCTCGCCTGGAAACTCGACCTGCTGCTCGACGGGAAAGCGGACGCCTCGCTGCTCGACACCTACCAGGAGGAACGGCGGCCGCATGTCAGCGACGTCATCGACCTGTCCATGTATCTGGGCAAGGTCATCTGCATCCCCGATGCGCAAAAGGCCGCGGAGCGCGACGAGGCGTTCTTCACCGGCAAGGCGTTGCCGCCGCCGCCGTTTCCCTCACTGACGAGCGGCATCCTGCGCCGGGGTGCCGACGGCCAGGTCGCCGCGCCCGCGGGGCTGCTTTCGCCGCACGGTCGCGTCCGCCGGGGCGGCACGGAAGGCCGCTTCGACGACGTCGTGGGCCTCGGCTTCGTCGTGATCTCGCGCAGCGACGCCGGCGATGCGCTGGACGCCGAGGCGAGGGCGATTCTCGAAGCGCTGAACGTGAGAAGCGTGGTCATGGTCGCGCCCGGCGATCGGCGCGAAGACGCCCTGGTCGACCTCGACGGCAAGTACCTGCCGTTCATGGACGCGCACGGCATCGACACGATGATCGTCCGGCCCGACTTCTATCTGTACGGCGCCGTCCCGCACGCCGACCAAGCCGGCGCGCTGATCCGCGACCTCGACGGCGACCTCGAACGCTTCGGCGTGCGCTCGCATGCGGCGGTCGAGGCGATGACGGCCTGATGCGCCCGGTCGGGTCGCCTGCGCCGCGGCGCCGCTTCATGCGACTGCGACTGCGACTGCGACTGCAACTGCGACTGCGACTGCGACCTCGACTCCCGGCGATCGCTTGACGGAGCACGTGCGGGCCGTCAGATTGCGTGGTCGACCAGACGCCGCGAAAGCATCGCGCGGTCGTGGCATGCCGGTGACGCCGGCATCGAAGGAGACCGCATGACGCTCGACACGCAACAGCGCAAGGTGGTGGTCGCGGCCTTCCTCGGCTGGACGCTCGACGCGTTCGACTTCTTCATCCTCGTCTTCACGCTGCCGGCCATCGCCGAGACCTTCGGCGTGCGCGTGCCGGACGTGGCGTACGCCATCTTCCTCACGCTCGCGATGCGCTTCATCGGCGCGTTCCTGTTCGGCCGGCTCGCCGATCGCTTCGGGCGGAAACCGCTGCTGATGATCGACATCGTCTGCTTCTCGGTGCTCGGTGCGCTGGCCGCCTTCGCACCGACGCTCGCCATCTTCCTCGTGCTGCGCGCGCTGTTCGGCATCGCGATGGGCGGCGAGTGGGGACTCGGGTCGTCGCTCGCGATGGAGTCGATCCCGCCCGCGTCGCGCGGCCTCGTGTCCGGCATCCTGCAATGCGGCTATCCGGTGGGCTACCTGCTGGCGGCGATCGTCTTCGGCGTGTTCTACGGCCAGACGATCTTCGGCTTCACTTTCGGCTGGCGGGCGCTGCTGCTGTTCAGCATCGTGCCCGCGCTCGTCGTGCTGTTCATCCGCTCGCACGTGCCCGAGTCGCCGGCCTTCGTCGCGGCGCAGTCGCAACCGCGCGCGGGCTTCTTCGCCACGCTCGGCACGCACTGGAAGGTGACGCTCTACGCCATCGTGCTGATGATGTTCTTCAACCTCTTCAGCCACGGCACGCAGGATCTCTACCCGACCTTCCTGCAGAAGCAGCATCACTTCGACGCGCACACGGTCAGCCTCGTGTCGATCGTCGCCAACCTCGGCGCGATCGCCGGCGGCCTGCTGTTCGGCTACGCGTCCGAACGCATCGGCCGCGTCAACGCGATCACCATCGGCGCGCTGCTCGCGCTGCCGGCCATCTCGCTTTGGGCCTACAGCGCGACGCCCGTGATGCTCTCGGTCGGCGCCTTCGTGATGCAGTTCGCGGTACAGGGCGCATGGGGTGTCATCCCCGTGCACCTGAACGAGATCGTCCCGGGCACGGTCCGCGCGACGTTGCCCGGCTTCATCTACCAGGTCGGCAACTTCCTCGCGTCGTACAACGGTCCGTTCCAGGCGAAGCTCGCCGAGGCGCCCGGCAGCAGCTACAGCTACGCGCTCGCGATCGTCGTCGGCGTGGTGGCGGTGGCGATCGCGATCCTGATCCGCTTCAGCCCCGAGCGGCGCGGCGAGGTGATGAGCGTGACGGAGGCGGTGCCGGCCGCATCCTGACCGGGCGTCCCGTCGCCCGGGACGGGCACGAGCGTCCCGGCGTCCGTCAGTTGAGCGGCTTGTCGCCGACCTTCGCGGCCCGCTCGGCGCGACGCGCGGCCCGGCGACTGGACATGGTCGCCGGCGGCTTCGCCGTCGTGTCCGGAACGGTCGCGGTCGACGGCGACGGATCCGTGGTCGGCTTGAGCTTCTTCGTCATCGGCTGCGCCGAGTCGCTGGCCGCTGGCTGGGCGGTCGACGGGGCACTGGTCTGCGCCAGGCCGATCGAGCCGGTCAACGAAAGCAGCAATGCGGGTAGGAACTTCTTCATGGGGACACCTCCGGTACGTTGAAGCGGGTGGGAACGACGAGCCTGGACGCGTCGATCCGTCCTGCACGTAGGCGCGACTTCCAAGTCGTGCCGGGACGGAAGTGCCTGTCACGCCGTCGAATATCCCGTGTCGCACCAGCCGCGACCTGTTCGAGGCGAATGCGTTGCATCGGAAGCCGCGCCCGATCGATGCGGTTATCCTCGTCGTTTCGCTTCGCGCGATGCCGGCTCGTCGACACGCGAGCGTTTGCTCGCGGCCGCCCACTCGATGGAAGACCCCATGGCACTCGCTCCAACGACCTTCGCGGCCCGCCTCCGGTCGGTGCTGCGCATCGTCGTCGGCTACCTCTTCATCCAGCACGGCACCGCCAAGTTCCTGGGCGTCCCCCATGTCGCGATGTTCGACCAGTTCCAGCCCTGGTCGCTGCTCGGGGTCGCCGGGACGCTCGAGGTCGCGGGCGGCCTCCTGATCCTGGTCGGCCTCTTCACGCGTCCAGCCGCCTTCGTGCTCGGCGGCTTCATGGCCGTCGCCTACTTCATGGCGCACGCGGCGCGAGGCGGTGCGCTGACGCCGATCGTCAACGGCGGCGAACTGGCCGTCGTGTACTGCTTCGTGTTCCTCTACTTCGCCGCCGCGGGGCCCGGCCCGTGGAGCCTGGACGCCGCGCGTCGGGCCGCATAGCGCGCGCTCGCGAGCGAGACGTGCCATCGTCGAAGCCCACCAGCGACGTCGTCTCATGAAGACCTTCGGCGGCCAAGCGACCGGCGCGCGACTCGAACGCATGCGCGCCTCGCCGTCGTGGCGCGGGACCGGCTTCGGCAACCGGCACCCGGTGCTGCCGGGCCTGCGCGATCCCTCGGCCGCCATGCCGTCGATGCGCGACTTCCTGTTCGGCGGCGGGCGGCGCGTGCCGCGCGGGCCGCTGCCGTCGGTCGATCC
>CAHJXF010000150.1 GCA_903644065.1 Betaproteobacteria bacterium | reverse complement strand
TCGCGGCCTTGCAGGCGGGCGAGCAGCGCGACGAGCGCACGACCGTCGCCGGGTCGTGCCGCCGTCAGGTACAACGTGCCGCGCGCTGGCACCGCGGCGTAGAGCCGCGTCGACCCGATGCGTGCGGCGAAGCGCTTCATGTGCTCGTCGTCGAGCAGCAGCGCCACCGGATCGTCCGCGCTGCGCACCCGGTAGATCGGCGCGGTCTCCCCGTCGACCGGCAGCAGGTCGACGTCGCGCGCCGTCGCGATCGTCGTCATCGCCAGGGCTTCCAGCTGCGGCTGGGTCAGGCCGAGCCGATCGAGCAGGGCCGGCGTGACGAAGGTGGAGGCCACGCCGGTGACGAGCGCATAGCGCACCTCCAGCGATCCGACCAGCGGCCGCGTGACGAAGCCGTAGCGAAAGCCCGGCGTGACCTCGCCGACCACGAGAGCCCGCACCTGCTCGCGTCGTGGTTCCCGCGTGGCGCGAAGGGCCGCGTCGACGTCGTCGAGTGCCTGGTCGATGGTGCTCGAGCACTGGAAGCGCCGGGCAGCGCACGCGTCGAACACCGCCGACAACCGGACCTCGACGTAGACGCCCGACGGCAGCATCGTGCGCATGGTCCCGGCTGCCCAGCGGTCGACCGTCGTGCCCGGGTGCCGCGCGATCAGCGATCGCACGAAGCGCGGGCCCACGCGGTCCGGGGTCGTGCGGTCGATGAACCACCACGACCCGAGCGCCACCAGCGCGGCCAGCGCCACGACGATGGCCGCTGCCGTCCGGGCGTGTCGGGCCCTTCCCGTCACGGGCCGCGACGCGCCGGGATGCAACTTCGTGCGTCGCTCAGGCGGCGCGCGGTTCGAGCGCGCCACGCTCGCCCGGCACCGCGACCCGGTCGGCGCTCCGCAAGCGGATGTGCAGCTCGCGCAGCTGGCGCTCGTCGACCGCGCTCGGCGCCGCGGTGAGCAGGTCCTGGGCACGCTGCGTCTTCGGGAAGGCGATCACGTCGCGGATCGATTCGGCACCGGTCATCATCGTCACCAGCCGGTCGAGACCGAACGCGATGCCGCCGTGCGGCGGCGCGCCGTAGCGCAGCGCGTCGAGCAGGAAGCCGAACTTGGACTGTGCTTCCTCGGCGTCGATCTTGAGGGCCCGGAACACCTTGCTCTGGACCTCCTCGCGATGGATCCGGACCGAGCCGCCGCCGATCTCCCAGCCGTTCAGCACCAGGTCGTAGGCCTTCGCCGTGCAGCGTGCCGGGTCGCTGACCAGCAGGTCCTCGTCGCCGTCCTTCGGTGCGGTGAACGGATGGTGCGCGGCCGTGAAGCGACCCTCGGCCTCGTCGTACTCGAACATCGGGAAGTCGACGACCCACAGCGGTCGCCAACCGGCTTCGACGAGACCCGCCTTGCGGCCGAATTCCGAGTGGCCGATCCGGACGCGCAGCGCACCGATCGCATCGTTGACGACCTTGGCCCGGTCGGCACCGAAGAAGATCAGGTCGCCGTCGACCGCCCCCGTCCGCTCGACGATCTGTCGCAGCGCCTCGTCGTGCAGGTTCTTGATGATCGGCGACTGCAGGCCCGAGCGCAGCTCCGCTTGCGACCGGTCGTTGACCTTGATGTAGGCCAGGCCCTTGGCGCCGTAGATGCCGACGAACTGCGTGTACGCGTCGATCTCGCTGCGCGGCAGCGCGCCGCCGCCGGGAACCCGCAGCCCGACCACGCGACCCCCGTCGCTCTTCGCCGCGTTGGCGAAGACCTTGAAGTCGACGTCCTGCATCACGTCGGTCAGCTCGGTCAGCTCGAGCTTGACGCGCAGGTCGGGCTTGTCGGAGCCGAAGCGCGCCATGGCCTCGCGATGCGGCATCACCGGGAAGGGCGGCAGGTCGACGTCGATCGCCGTCTTGAAGACATGCCGCGTCATGGTCTCGAAGATCGCCCGGATCTCGACCTCGTCGAGGAACGACGTCTCGCAGTCGATCTGCGTGAACTCGGGTTGCCGGTCGGCGCGCAGGTCCTCGTCGCGAAAGCACTTGACGATCTGGTAGTAGCGGTCGAAGCCGGCCACCATCAGCAGCTGCTTGAACAGCTGCGGGGACTGCGGCAGCGCGAAGAACATGCCGGGGTTCACGCGGCTCGGCACGAGGTAGTCGCGCGCGCCCTCGGGCGTGCTCTTCGTCAGCATCGGCGTCTCGATGTCGATGAAGCCCTGCGCATCGAGGTAGCGACGCACCTCCATCGCGACGCGGTAACGCAGCATCAGGTTCTTCTGCATCGCCGGACGCCGCAGGTCGAGCACGCGATGCGTCAGCCGCGTCGTCTCCGAGAGGTTGTCGTCGTCGAGCTGGAAGGGCGGCGTCACCGACGGGTTGAGGACGGTGATCTCATGGGCGAGGATCTCGATCTCGCCCGATTTCATCGACGCGTTGACGGTCCCCGCCGGCCGGGCGCGGACCAGCCCCTTCACTTCGACGCAGAATTCGTTGCGCAGCGACTCGGCGGTCGAGAAGGTCGCCGCCCGGTCGGGATCGCAGACGACCTGGGCCATGCCTTCCCGATCGCGGAGGTCGATGAAGATCACGCCGCCGTGGTCGCGGCGACGATGGACCCAGCCGGTCAGCACCACGGCCTGGGTCAGTTGTTCAGCGGTCACGAGACCGCAGTAGTGCGTGCGCATGGGAACAGCTCCGAAAGGTGGGGCGGGCTGATGCGGGTGAGCCGGCATCGATCCGGTCGGCCCGATCGCCCGGCGGGGCGACGAACGGGGACAGCGGGAGGGCGCGGTGCGTCGCTGCGGGTTGGCCGGCCCGGGCCAACCCTAGCGAATTCGCTGCGCGATGCCGGGCCCGGGCGGGCCGGCCATCCTGGTGGCTGGCCGTCCCCGAACGACGGTGGCAGTGCGAGACCAGGTGGACATCGGCGGAACCTATCACGCGCCGCCGTTGGACGGCAATCGTCGACGCGGCCGGTGCGGACGGTGCCCGGTTTCCGTCAGGCAGCCACCGGTCGGACCGGCACGACCACGGGCGCCGCGGTGGGTCGCGGGCCGGGAGCGACGACGCCCATCGAGACGACGAACTTGAGCGCTTCGTCGACCGTGATGTCCAGATCCACGACCTGCGCCAGCGGCACGATCAGCACGTACCCGGACGTGGGGTTGGGCGCGGTGGGGACGTAGACGCTGGCGTACTCGCCGGTCAGCGGACCCTGCAACGCGGTCCCGGGGCTGCCGACGACGAAGCCCACGGTCCAGGTGCCGGGGCCGGGAAACTCGACCAGCACCGGCTTTCGGAAAGCCTGCCCCGAAGGGGACAGCAGGGTGTCCGACACCTGCTTGACGCTCGAGTAGATCGCCGACACGACCGGGATGCGACCGAGCAACGCCTCCCACCAGACGAACAGCCGGCGACCGATGAAGTTGCGTCCCAGGATGCCGACCCCGAGGATGATCGCGAGCGTCAGGATCACGCCGGTGCCGGGAACATTGAACGGCGGGCGGCTGCGGACATCGGGCGGCAGGAGCAGCAGCGTCTGGTCGAGCGTGGTCACGATCAGGTTCAGGACCCAGATCGTGATGCCGAGGGGAACGAGAATCAGCAACCCCGTGAAAAACGTCTTCTTCAGCATGCCGGCCTCAGCTGGTCCCCGTGGCCGGCGGTGGACTGGCCTTCGGCGCGGCGTCGGCCCTGGGGCCGGCGGCCGGGGCTTGCTTGCCCGACTCTGCAGGCGCGGCTGGGGCAGGAGCGGACGTGTCGGGCTTCGCGACGCCTTCCTTGGCCCCGCCGTCCGCGTCGGCGGTCCCGCTGGCTTTCGCACCTTCCTTGCCGGCCGGGTTGCGGAAGTCCGTCACGTACCAGCCCGAACCCTTCAGCTGGAACCCCGCCGCGGTGACCTGCTTGCGGAAGGTCGACGCGCCGCAGGAGGGGCAATCGACCAGCAGGGGGTCGGACATCTTCCGCAGGACGTCCTGCTGGAAGCCGCAGGTGTCGCAGCGGTAGGCGTAGATGGGCATGGAGGGACGGTGGCGCGGTCGAACGGCGAAACGAGCGGCACCGATTATAGGTGGAGCGTCCTTCGCAAAGAAAAGGCCCCGACGTGCGGGGCCTCGCTGCGCCATCGGCGGCGTCCTGCCGGCGAGCGCTTCGCTACACGGGACCTGGCCAGCGGCCCGAACATTTCGTCAACCTCCGGAGCCTTCGGCGCTCCGTTCCTGGCCCGGGCGCGGGATCGAATGACGCTGCAGACGCAGCAACGCGGAGCCCCATTGCGCCTGGTGCTTCAGCAGGCCGTAGCGGGTCTGCAGCCGTCCGGTGAACTCGAACCGCTCACCGTTCAGGACCGCCTTGCGACGGTCGAACCGCCGGCCGTAATCCTGCAGGAGGCGTCCGTACACCTGCTTGCATTGACCGATCGAGATATCCCAGTTCATGGCGAATCCTTGCTGCGAAGATTGACGAATGCCTTGGCGCGAAGCCCCTGCGTTGCTACATCCACTTGCTGACATGGCGGTAATAGACGAAACGCACGTCCGGATCCCATGCGTAGATCGCCGGCACGAGCCGTTCCTCGTCGCCGACCAAGCCGGCTGCCGCGACATCCCCGCTACCCACGACCGACTCGCCGTCCACGTCGGCATCGGCGCTACGCTCGTTCGCCGCCGTCGTGAACGCCACGTCGGGCCCCACCCGGTCCGCGACGCTCAGCGTCCTGACCTCCGACGCGGACAGCCGGAGATTGCCGAGCAGCGCGACGAGCAATAGCGCCGCGGCCGAACCGGCGATGGACCAGGGCGAGCGGCGAATCGGATCCATGTTGCCGGTCTAGCGGCGGCGCAGCAGGCCGACCAGCAACGAGACGACGAACAACACGACGAAGATGAAGAACAGGATCTTCGCGATCTCGGCGGCCCCGGCGGCGATGCCGCCGAAACCGAAAATCGCGGCGATGATGGCGATGACAAAGAAGACAACGGCGTAATGCAGCATCTGATTCTCCCTGTGTCAGGCTCTGGCAGCCGCCTGCTCGTCGTCACTCAAACCGATCAACACCTTCGGCAAGTCGGAAAACTGCGTCGACTTGTCGAGAAAGTAATCCGCACCCAGCTGCTTCGAATTACGCAGATATTCCTGTCGCGGGTAGTTCGTGAACACGACGATGCGCGGCTTGGCCTCGTGCTCGTCTTCCCACTTCAACTGCGCCAGAACGTTCAAGCCGTTGCCTTCGCGAAGCTTGATATCGACGACCAGCGCCTCGGGCTTCAGCGATCGGATCTTCTGCAGTGCCTCGCGTTCGCAATCGGCTGTGCCGACTAGTAGCAGCGACGGCTGGTCGGCGATGGCCTCGGCAATTCTTTCAAGGAGGATGGGCGAATCCTCGATCACGAAAACCCGTAACGGGCTGTTCATTGCGGTCACGCGGGAATGCAGTGGCAAGTGAACGACCACTTGTCTCGGCACCGACCCACTCCATTGCTGTAAGTGCGAAAAAGCGACGCCTGATCCAGCACGAACGAAGGTTATCCAGCACGGTCGGCGAGGCTTATCGGTTTGCCGCCCGTTGCGGTGTCCGACGTACTCTTAGCCGCCCGCGGGGACTCGCTGCGGGACCGGCGTCGGGCGAGGCAGGCGCCTCGCGGACTACTGGATCAGTTCGTTCTTGATCGCGTAGTAGGTCAGGTCGGCGTTGGTGCGCAGATTCATCTTTTCCAGAATCCGGGCCCGGTGGGTACTGACCGTCTTGACCGAAAGGAACAGTTCGTCGGCGATGTCCGAAACGCTATGTCCGGCGGCCAACTTGCAGAACACCTCGAACTCACGAGTCGACAACTTCTCGTGCGGCGCGCCGTGAACGTCGCTGGTGAACGCCGTCGCCAACTGCTGGGCCAGCGCGGGACTGACGTACTTCTTGCCGGTCAGGACCATCCTCACGGCCTTGAGGATCTCGGCCGGCGGACTGCTCTTCGCGATGTAGCCGTTGGCGCCGGCCTTTAACACGTTCATCGCGTACTGCTCCTCCGCATGCATCGAGAGGATCAGGATCGGCAGGTCGGCCCGCTCTCCCCGCATGCGCCGCAGGACGTCGATGCCGCTCCGGTCGGGCATCGACAGGTCGAGCAGCACGCCGTCCACGGGTCGTGCCCGCAACAGTTCCAGGGCTTCGGTCCCCGTCGCGGCTTCGGCGTCGACGACGATGTCGGTGCATTCGGCGAAGATCTGCTTGAGACCGGCTCGGACGATCTGATGATCGTCCACCAGCATGATTTTTTTGATCAACGGAGCTTTCCCTGTCGGCCGGTTGTGGGCGCCGCGATTGTAGACCTTTCCGGGAGTCGGGCCGGCGCTCGAGTCCGCTTTAGAAGAGGCTTCGTGCGCAATGCGGCAAATCTTCTCGAAGGCCTGCTCGAACGCAATCGACCGATGCCGAAGGTTGTGCCGTCTCGTGCGGTGCCATGGATCGGCGTTTCGTCGATTTGCGTGGTGCCGTCGCCCGAGACTCCGTTCGACAAGCCGCCAGTGGACAGGCAAAACGTCTCAAGTCGACTAGCTAGATTCGAGCGAAGACCAGCGGTGCCGCCTCGTCGCGCGCGATGGGCGGTTCGCACGGAATCCACCCACGGACCACGGTGCCGCCGGACGGGGCTCGGGACATTTCCACTTCCCCGCGGTACGCGAGCACCCGTTCACGGATGCCGAGCAAGCCGTGCGCGCCGGGCTTGGTTCGAACCGCATCGGGCAGGCCGATACCGTCGTCGGCGATCTCGAACTCGATCCGGTCGCCGACCCGGTAGGCCTGGGCCGCGACGCGGGTCGCCTCCGAATGCTTGGCGACGTTCGCGAGCGCCTCCTGGAACACGCGAAAGACGGCGATCGGACAACCTTCCTCGCTGCTGTCGAGCACGCCGTCGTGGTCGAACGTCGCGGCGATGCCGGTGCGACGCGACCATTCGTCGATGTACTGTTCCAGCGCGGCGCCCAGCCCGAGATTGTCGAGCATGCTGGGCCGTAGATCGCTGATCAGCTGCCGCTTCAACTCGATGGCGCTGCCCAGCAGGCCGAGCGTGCGTTCTAGCTTGGCCGCCTGCTCCGGGTGGGTCGCCGCGATCTTGTCGCGGGCCCGCGAGACGTCCATGTTGATGGCGGTGAGATAGCTGCCGAAATCGTCGTGCAGATCGCGGGCGATGCCCTTCTTCTCGTCCTCGCGCGCGTTCAGCAGATGCCGGGACAGGTGCGACAGGTCTTCGGTGCGATCGAGCACCTTCTGTTCGAGTTCGACGTTGTTCGCCTCGACCACCGCGAGGGCTGCGTCGCGCTGGCGCAGGAAGCGCTGCATCAGCAGATAGAAGCCGGTCAGCGCCAGGCCCACGACCACGGTGGACAACGCCGCCTTGACGAGACCGCTGGTATACGCGGTCTCCGCGGCGGTCCGGCGCGTGACGAGCGACCTGGCCTCCTCGTCGAGCAGCGCGCCGATCACCTCGCGAACCGCGGCCATCGACTCGATGCCGTCGTTCAGGCGGGCAGCGGCGATCGCCCCGGCCTGGCCCGTGGTGCGAAAGGCCTCGAGGACGACATCCATCTCGGCGAACTGGCGGGTCGCCAGCGCGCGCAACCGGGCGACGGCGTTCCGTTGCGCCGTCGAGTCGGAGGCCAGACGCTCGATCTCGGTCAAGCGCAACGCGATGCGCTGCCGCATGTCGCGATACGGCTCGAGATACGTGGCGTCGCCGGTGAGGACGTAACCGCGCTCGGAAGTCTCCGCGATGAAGAAGGTGTTGCCGGTCTGGCGGATCTTCTCCATCGCTTCCAGCGTGGCCGAGACCTTGCTGGTGCTCGCCTCGAGTTCACGCGCGTTGCGGAAATCGACGTAGGCGCTGACGGCCAGCAATGCCATGGCCACGAGGTAGGCGACCAGCAGGACGAGCGGAGCTTCCCATGCGCCCTGCACCTGCCGGCGTGCAGGAACGCGAACGGTCATCCGCGTTCCTGCCCG
>CAHJXF010000149.1 GCA_903644065.1 Betaproteobacteria bacterium | reverse complement strand
GGGCGGCGGCGACGTCGCCGTGCTGGCGCGCCGCTGGCAGGATGTCGAGGCGTCGCGGGGCGACCGCGTGCGACTGGTCCGTTGCGACCCGTTCCACGTCGGCAGCACCTGGCGCGACGCGTCGTTCGCCGCGTCGGTACGGCGCCATCTGCGCGACGAACCGTTCGATCTCGTGCAGAGCCACGAGCGCATCGTCGGCCTGCCGATCTATCGCGCGGGCGACGGCGTTCACGCGGCGTGGCTCGAACGTCGCGCGCGAACGGCCGGCCTCGCGACCCGTCTCGGCATGGCGCTCAACGCGCATCACCGTTATCTGCGCCGCATCGAGCGGGCGATGTTCGAGCACCCCGCGTTGCGGGTCGTGATCTGCAATTCGGAGATGGTCCGTCGCGAGATCGCCGAGCGGTTCGCGATCTCTCCGGACAAGCTCGAACTGATCCGCAACGGTGTCGACCTCGAGCGCTTCCATCCGGACGCACGCGGACTCCACCGCGCCGCGATGCGCGAGCGATGGGCGATCGAACGCGACGCGCCGGTGCTGCTGATGGTCGGCTCCGGCTTCGAACGGAAGGGAGTGACCCCGGCGCTCGAAGCCCTGGCGAGCTGCCCGGGCGCCGTGCTGGTGGTGGTCGGCGACGACCGGCACCGGACGCGCCATGCGTCGCGCGCGGAGGCGCTCGGCATCGCGAAGCGGGTCCGCTTCGTCGGCGGCGTGGCCGACCCGCTGCCGTTCCTGGCGATGGCCGACGTCTTCGTCGCGCCGACGCTCTACGACCCGTTCCCGAACGCGGCGCTCGAGGCTCTAGCGTGCGGGCTGCCGGTCGTGACAACCGACGCCTGCGGCATCGCCGAACTGATCGACGAGGAGCGGAACGGATGGTGCGTGCCGGCGCAGGACGCGCAAGCCCTCGAAGCCGCGTTCCGGCACGCCATCGCGGCGTACGGCGATCGCGGCCCGGCGCTGCGCCTGGCCGCCCGCCGTTCGGCCGAGCCCTATTCGCTGGAGGCGTTGTCGACCGCGTTGATCGGCTTGTACCGGCGCCTGCTCGGCCGCTGACGAGCGGTCGGCGACGACGCGCACGGGCCGTCGACCGCAAGGCCGGGTGATAGACTCGACGGTTGCCGTATCCAGGTCCAGCGTCCCGCCGCGATGCCGTGCGGGCGCGAGCTGCACCCAACGCCACGCGCATGATCCATCGCACCTCGTCCGGGACCGCCCACCCGCGGCCCGCGCCGCGCCCGTACCGCCCTCGCGGCGTCCAGCCGTCGCCGCGATGAAGTCGCGCACGACCGAACGATCGGCGCCGCTGCTGCGCCGCCTGCTCGCGTACATCAAGCCGTATCGCGGCATCTTCGTCGTCGGCTCGCTGTGCTCGATCGTCGCGTCGACCACCGACGGGCTGTTCGGGGCGCTCGTCAAGCCGCTGATCGACCACGGCTTCAGCGGCGCCGAGCACGACCTGTGGATCTATCCGGCCGCGATCATCGCGCTGTTCGTGGTCCGGGGCGTGTTCACCTTCCTCAATTCCTACGCGATGGCGTACATCGGCGCTCGGGTGCTGAACACGCTGCGCGTCGAGATGTTCGATCGACTGGTGGCGCTGCCGACCCGCTACTTCGACGCGCACTCGTCGTCGAGCCTCGTGTCGCGGCTGGTGTTCGAGGCGCAGAACGTGATGCAGAGCACGACCGGCGTCGTCACCAGCGTGATCCGCAACAGCTTCACGGTGTTGTGGCTGCTCGGCTACCTGCTGTGGCTCGAATGGCGTCTCACGCTGTTCACGATCGTCGTCATGCCGATCGTCACGGTCGTCGCGCGGACCCTGTCGCGTCGCATGCGCGAACTGTCGCGCAACAACATGAACATGACGGGCGATCTCACGCGCGTCGTGCAGGAGACCATCGACTGCCAGAAGGTCGTCAAGATCTACGGCGGCGAGTCGGACGCGCGGTCGAGCTTCGGCCGCACCGTCGACCGGTTGCGCGGCAACGCGATGCGCATCAGCGTGACCAGCTCGGTCACGGTGCCGGTCACCCAGCTGCTGATGGCACTGGCGATCGCCTGCATGATTTATTTCGCGCTCGATCTCGCGCGGTCCGGCGCGATGACGGCCGGCGGCTTCATTTCGTTCGTGCTGACGACGACGTTCCTGCTGACGCCGATGAAGCAGCTGGCCGAGATCAGCGGGCCGCTGGAACGCGGTCTCGCGGCGGCCGAAGGCGTGTTCTCGCTGATCGACGAACACGTCGAGGACGATCGCGGCACGGTGCGCCTCGGCCGGGCGCGAGGCGCCATCCGCTTCGAGGACGTCACGCTGCGGTACGTCGACGAGGCGATCGTGCGGGGCGACGACGAGGTCGTCGTCGCGTCGCCGGTCGACGAGCCGCGCGCTCGGCGGGGAGACTCTCGCCCTGGTGGGTTCGTCGGGCGGCGGCAAGACGTCGCTGGCCAACCTCGTGCCGCGCTTCTATCACGCGACGTCGGGCCGCATCCTGGTCGACGGCGTCCCGATCGAGGACATCGCGCTGGACAGCCTGCGGGCGCAGATCGCGATGGTCAGCCAGGACGTGGTGCTGTTCAACGACACCGTCGCCGCCAACATCGCGTACGGCGCCGATCGCGACGGGCGGGCCCGCCTTGAGGGCGCGGCGCTGCGGGTCGAGGTCCGGCGCGCCGCCGCAGCCGCGCACCTCGCGCATGTCGTCGACGACATGCCCGACGGGTTCGACACGATGATCGGCGAGAACGGCGTGCGCCTGTCGGGGGGCCAGCGCCAGCGGCTCGCGATCGCCCGCGCGGTGCTGAAGGACGCGCCGATCCTGATCCTCGACGAGGCGACGTCCGCGCTGGATTCCGAGTCGGAGCGTCACGTGCAGGCCGCGCTGGCCGGCCTGATGCAGGGTCGCACCACCATCGTCGTCGCCCATCGGCTGTCGACGATCGAGAGCGCCGACCGCATCGCGGTGTTCGACCAGGGCACCATCGTCGAGGTCGGCACCCACAAGGCCCTGCTCGCGGCCGACGGCATCTACGCCAAGCTCTACCGCATCCAGTACGCGCTCGACAGCGTGCGGCCGCCGACGGTGCCGGTCGAAGACCTGTCCGAGACGACCAGCGCGGCTTGACGCCGCCGCGCGACCTGCCCATCGCCATGCAAGGGCCATGACTTCCGGCGCACCGCTGCACATCGTGCATACGGAATCGTCGTGCGGCTGGGGCGGGCAGGAGCTCCGCATCCTCGCCGAGGCGCGCGGCATGATCGATCGCGGTCATCGGGTCACGCTGCTCGCGCCCGTCGCGGCCCGCATCTTCACCGAGGCGACGCGCCATCGCGTCCCGGTCACGGCCCTGCCGATCGGGAAGAAGCGGCTGGGCGGCGTCGGCGCGTTGCGCGACTGGCTGCTCGCGCATCCGGCCGACGTCGTCAACACCCACAGTTCGACGGACAGCTGGCTGGCCGCGCTGGCCTGGGCGTCGATCCGTCGTCCGCCGGCGATCGTGCGCACCCGGCACATCTCGGCGCCGGTGCCCGACAACCTCGCCAGCCGCTGGCTGTATCGCAGCGCGTCGCGCTTCGTCGTCACGACCGGCGAATCGCTGCGCGAGCAGCTCGTGGCCCGGCTCGGGCTCGACCCGTCGCGCGTGCTGTCGATCCCGACCGGCATCGACACCGCCGTGTTCCGCCCGCCGTCGTCGCGCGAACGGGACGCGGCACGGAACGCGATCGAGGCGGACGAGCGCGCGTTCGTCGTCGGCATCGTCGCGACCCTGCGCAGCTGGAAAGGTCATCGCTACCTCGTCGAAGGTTTCGCCGCGGCGTTGCGTGCGCTGGCCGGCGGCCCGTCGGACCGCCGTTCGATGCGTCTGGTGATCGTCGGCGACGGTCCGCAGCGCCCCGCGCTCGAGGCGCTGGTGGACCGGCTCGAACTGCGCGCGCACGTCCGTTTCGCCGGCAACCAGCCGAATGTCGTGCCGTGGCTGCACGCGCTGGATCTGTTCGCGCTGCCGTCCTATGCCAACGAAGGCGTGCCGCAGGCCATCCTGCAAGCCATGGCCTGCGGCGTGCCGGTGGTCACGACCGATGCCGGCGCGATCGGCGAAGTCGCGTACGGTTCCGGGATTGGCGACGGGCGCGACGACGGGCGCGACGAGACGGCCTGCATCGTCGGCAAGGAGGACGCGTCGGGGCTGTGCGACGCGATCCTCGCGCTTCGCGCAGACCCGGCGCGCCGCACCCGGTCGGCACAGAACGCGCTCGCGGTCGTGCGCGAGCGTCACGGCGTCGATGGCATGCTCGATCGCATGGAAGCCGTGTTTCGCCGCGCGTCGACCGTGACCGCCTGACTCGACGAGACCCCGATGAACGCTTCCGCCACCGTCCCGCCGATCAGCCGCTATCCCGTGCCGGATCTGGTCGACCTGCCCGACGACCTGCGCACCCGCATCCTCGCGGTGCAGGACAAGGCGGGCTTCGTGCCCAACGTGTTCCTGGCCCTCGCGCATCGCCCTGCCGAGTTCCGCGCCTTTTTCGCTTACCACGACGCGTTGATGGACAAGGAGACCGGCAGCCTGTCGAAGGCCGACCGGGAGATGATCGTGACCGCCACCAGCGCGCGCAATCGCTGCCTGTACTGCGTGGTCGCGCACGGCGCGCTGCTGCGGGTCTACGCGAAACAGCCGTTGCTCGCCGACCAGGTGGCGGTCAACCATGCCAAGGCCGACATCGCGCCGCGTCGGAAGGCCATGCTCGACTTCGCGATGAAGGTCTGCCTCGAGTCGCACGCGGTCGACGACGACGACTTCACGACGCTGTACGCCCACGGGTTCGACGACGAGGACATCTGGGACATCGCCGCGATCACCGCCTTCTTCGGGCTGTCCAATCGCATCGCCAACGTCGCCGGCATGCGGCCGAACGACGAGTTCTATCTGATGGGACGGGTGCCGCGGGTGAAGTGACGGTGCTCCGGCAGATCAGCGGCAGCGGTTGCCGAGGCGCCGGAGCTGTCCCCCTGCGCGCATGCAGACGCGGCGCCCGTCGCCTCGCGGCCTTGCCACTCCGCCGCTTCTCGGTCTTGCCACTCCGCCGCTTCTCGGCCCGCTTCTCGGCCCGCTTCTCCGCCGCTTCTCCGCCGCTTCTCCGCCGCTTCTCGGTCACTGCTCGGTTGCTGCTCGTTTGCTGCTCGTTTGCTGCTCGTTTGCTTCTCGGTTGCTGCTCGGTTGCTTCTCGGTTGCTCGGCCGTGTCTCACCCCGCCGCACGACAGCGGCGCCGCTTCCTTGCACCGCCACCTTGCCACCTTGCCACCTCGCCACGTCGCCCCTCGGCCGCATCGTCCGCATCGCCGACGCGACGCGACGCGCCGTACCGATCCGTGCCGTGGCGCCGCGGCCGGTCTATACTACGAATGCTAACCATTCTCGTTTCTGCCCGTCCGCCCGGCATGTCGTCCGAGCCCGCCCGTGCAGCCCGGCCCCGCGATGAAGATGCTCGACCTGCCCGCCGCCGTACTCGACTCCGCCGCCGCGGTGGCGCGCAGCGCCGGTCGCGCCGCGGGCGAGAGCATCGCGTTGTCGGAACTTCCCACCGGCGACTTCGCCACCATCCACTCGGTCTCGGCGACCGACAACGATGTGGACCGCGACCTCGTGATGCGCCTGATCGAGATCGGCTTCATCCCCGGCGAGCGCGTCCGTGTCGTCGCGGTGGGCTTCCCGGGTCGCCAGCCGATCGCCGTGCGTCTCGCCGCGGCCGACAGCGGGCGGCGGAACCTGAACGGCGCCACCTTCGCGATGCGTCGCCACGAGGCGGACTTCATCCGCGTCGTCCCGGACGTCGTGGCGTGAAGGGCATCGGCCGATGAGCGCCGCGACCGTCGACGGCGGTCCGTCGGCCGCGTCCGGGCCGGGTTGGTCCGTGCCGGGTTTGCGCATCGCGCTGCTCGGCAATCCCAATTGCGGCAAAACCGCGCTGTTCAACCTGCTGACCGGCAGCCGCCAGAAGGTCGCCAACTACGCCGGCGTCACCGTCGAGCGAAAGGAGGGCAGCTTCGAGACGCCCCGGGGCCGCAAGGTCCGCGTGCTCGACCTGCCCGGCGCCTACAGCCTGAACGCGGTGAGCGCCGACGAGGCGCTGACCCGCGACGTCGTGCGCGGCGCGCGGGCCGACGAGGGCCGCCCCGACCTGCTGGTCTGCGTCGCCGACGCGACCAACCTCAAGCTCGGCCTGCGGATGGTGGTCGAAGTGCGGCGGCTCGGCGTGCCGATGCTGCTCGCGCTCAACATGAGCGACGTCGCGCAGAAGCGCGGCATCCGCATCGACCTGCCGGCGCTCGAGCGCGAGCTCGGCCTGCAGGTCGTCGAGACGATCGCCGTGCAGCGCGACGGAGCGCGCGCGCTGATCGAGCACATCGAGGCGCGCGGCGAGCTGGCCGGCCCCGATGCGAGCGCGCCCGCCGCGCCCTGGTCCAAGCCCACGATCGACGACGTGCTCGCCGCCCAGGCCGAGGTGCGTCGCATCCTCGCCATCGCCGTCCACGAGCCGGTCGTGGACGTCCGGGCCGACGACGCGATCGACGCGGTCGTGCTGCACCCGGTGTGGGGCACGCTGGTCCTGGCGGTCGCGCTGTTCCTGATGTTCCAGGCCGTCTTCAGCTGGGCACAGTTGCCGATGGACGCGATCAAGGCGGGCATGGACTCGCTCGGCGTCGGTGTCGGCGCGTTGCTGCACGAGGGATTGCTGCGCAGCCTGCTGGTCGACGGGGTCGTCGCGGGCGCCGGCAGCGTGCTGGTGTTCCTGCCGCAGATCCTGATCCTGTTCTTCTTCATCCTGGCGCTCGAGGACTCGGGCTACCTGCCGCGCGCCGCCTTTCTGCTCGACCGCCTGATGGGCACGGTCGGGTTGTCCGGCCGCTCGTTCATCCCCCTGCTGTCGAGCTTCGCATGCGCCATCCCGGGCATCATGGCCACCCGCACCATCGCCAGCTGGCGCGATCGCATGGTGACGATCATGATCGCGCCGCTGATGACCTGTTCGGCGCGGTTGCCGGTGTACGCGCTGATCATCTCGGCCTTCGTGCCGCGCGAGACCGTGTGGGGCGTCTTCAACCTGCAAGGCGTGACGCTGTTCGTCCTCTACGTCGCCGGCATCGTCGGCGCGATGGCGGTGGCGTGGATCTTCAAGCTGGCGGCCGGACGCACCACGCACCACCCGCTGCTGATGGAGCTGCCGTCGTATCGCTGGCCCAATCCGCGCAACCTCGTCATCGGGCTGGTCGAGCGCGCGCGCATCTTCATCTCCCGGGTCGGCACCATCATCCTGTCGCTAATGATCGTGTTGTGGTTCCTGTCGAGCTTCCCGTCGCCGCCCGAAGGGGCGACCGGCCCGGCGATCCAGTACAGCCTGGCCGGCATGATCGGACGCGGTCTCGAGGTGCTGTTCGCGCCGATCGGCTTCAACTGGCAGATCTCGATCGCGCTGGTGCCGGGCCTGGCCGCGCGCGAAGTGGCAGTGGGCGCGCTCGGCACCGTATACGCGTTGTCGGCGAGCGGCGAGGAGGTCGCCGAGCAGTTGACGCCGATGATCGCGCACACGTGGTCGCTCGCCACCGCGTTCTCGCTGCTCGCGTGGTACGTCTTCGCGCCGCAGTGCCTGTCGACGCTGGCGGCCGTCAAGCGCGAGACCAACTCGTGGCGCTATCCGTTGGCGATGGCCGGCTACCTGTTCGCGCTCGCGTACCTGGCTTCGTTCGTCACCTACCGGCTCACGCTGTGGGCGACTGGGGCGGGAGCGTGACGCCGCTCGTCCAGGCGATCGCGGTCGCCGCGATCGTCGCTGTCGCGACGCTGTACGCGGCGCTCCGCTTCATGCCCAAGACGTGGCGATCGATGCTGGCGGCCGGGGCGGGGCGGTGGGCGGTCCGGTTCGGCCTGTCCGACCTGGCCGCCCGGCGCGTCGAGGCCAAGCTCGCGACCGGCGGCGCCTGCG
>CAHJXF010000148.1 GCA_903644065.1 Betaproteobacteria bacterium | reverse complement strand
CGTCGAGGCGACCCGGCACGCCGCGCCGATGGCGGCGTCGCACGATCGGCGCCGGCCGCCGGTAGCGCACGTCGTACATGCGCTCGGGCGGCACGTCGGCGCGGCCGATCTCGAACAGGTCGCGAAAGCCCTCGGTGGCGATGATGCCGGTGACGGCGCCGCGCCGCTCCAGGATCGCGTTCAGGCCGAGCGTGGTGCCGTGGACGAACACGTCGATGCGCTCGAGCGGCGTGCCGAGGCGTCGCAACGCGTCCATCACGCCGTCGGCCGGCCGCGCGGGGGTGGTGGGCGCCTTCGCCAGCGTGACCTCGCCGCTAGCCTGGTCGAACTGCACCGCGTCGACGAACGTGCCGCCGATGTCGATCGCGACGCGGTAGCGGGTCTCCTCGGTCATGGCAGCGCGCGGCGGTCGTTCATCGAACGTCGTTCAATAGCGGATCGCCACTTCGACGCCGACCTGGCGCGGCTCGTTGGCGCTGCGCAGCGACGTGCCGTTGCCGAGCGCGTTGGCGCCCACCGCGGCCGGCGTGCGCTCGTCGGTCAGGTTGCGCCCGACCAGCGCCACCGTGACGCCGTAGGCCCCGAAGTCCCGGTTGTACGCGAGGCGGCCGTTGACGAAGTTCTTCGGTTCCGTCCGCACCTGGTTGGCGAGGTCCCAGTACACGTCGCCGCGGTGCTGGTAGTCGACGCGGCCGACGACCTGGCCGCCCGCGTAGTCGTACTGCGCCTCGACGCCGAGGTTGGTCGTCAGGCCGTAGACCTGCGGCGTGCGGTTGCCGTCGAACTGGCCCTGGTCGAAGCGATCGATCTTGGTCTTGTTGTAGCCGGCGCCGGCGTTGAGCTTGAGCCAGCGGGTCGGCAGCGCCTGCACCTCGAACTCGGCGCCGTTGACCGTCGTCTCCGGGATGTTGGTGATCGCGCGATAGATGCCCTGCGCGGTCGCCAGCGAGAAGAAGAACTGCTGGTTGTCGAACTTGGTGTGGAAGAGGGCGCCGTTCAGCACCAGCCGGTTGTCGAGCCAGCTGCTCTTCGCGCCGAGCTCGTAGTTCTTCGACGTCTCGTTGTCGTAGAGGCGGATCGCGAGCGGCGTCGTCGGGTTGAAGCCGCCGGTGCGAAAGCCCTTCGAATACGTCGCGTAGGTCAGCAGGTCGGGCGTGAACTTGTAGGCCAGCGTGGCTTTCGGCTGCAGCTCGGAGAAGACGTGGTTGTCGACGACGCTGGCGCTCGGATAGTCGACCGACGCGCGCACGCGGTCGTAGCGCAGGCCACCGGTCAGGCTGAGCGCGCTGGTCAGGTCGTAGGTCGCCTGGCCGAACAGCGCGTCGCTGATCTGCTCGTTGTTCGTGACGTTGTCGCCGCCGACCGGGTAGCGCACGCTGCCGTCGGGCTGCACCGCGCCGAACTGCGTCGTGTCGAAGATGCGATAGCGCTGGAAGAACGCGCCGAGGTTCCAGCGCAGCGGTCCGTCGCCGTTCGACGTCAGCCGGAACTCCTGGCTCTCGGCGCGCGTGTTGTCGCGCCAGGTCTGGCCGGCGATCGGCGCCGGCGAGAAGTCGCCGTCGGCGAAGAGGAACTGGTCGGCCTTGTTGTACGCGGTGATCGAGGTCAGCGTGAACGGATCGAACACGTAGTCGATCTTGGCCGAATAGGTCTGCAGGCGACGCGTGTCGCGACCGGTGATGTCGGTGTTCGGGTTCTTCGAGAAGTTGTCGAAGTCGCTGTTGGGCACCGCCACCAGCCACAGCGAGCCGTTGGTGCCGTCGACCCCGTTGGCGCGCAGGTCGATCGTCAGTCGCCCGTTCGGCTTGAACAGCAGCTCGCCGTTCAGCGTCGTCTCGTGCGACGCGTCGACGTGGGCGTTGTTGTAGTCGTTGCGGATCAGCCCGGTGAAGTCGCTCTGGCTGACGCCGAAGCGATACCACGCGACGCCGGGCGACAGCGGACCGCTGACCGAGCCGTAGTAGCGGTGCTCGTTGCCCTCGTAGTAGCCGAAGCCGGCGCGCGCCTCGAGCTGGTCGGTGGGCGGACGGGTGACGATGTTGATGGCGCCGGCGATCGCGCCGGCGCCGTACAGCGTGCCCTGCGGCCCGCGCAGGAACTCGATCTGCTGGACGTCGACGAACTGCTGCTTGAGGAACTCCTGCCCCGGCTGCGGCACGCCGTCGACGACGATGGCGAACGGCGACTGGCCGCCCTGGACCGTCGTGAAGCCGCGGAACGAGACGGTCTGGATGCCGGGTCGCAGCTGGTCGATGATCACCAGGTTCGGCGTCAGCGCCGCGGCGTCCTGGATGTTGCGCAGTCCCGCGCGCTCGATGTCGCGGTCGGTGACCACCGTGGTCGCGCTCGGCACGTCCTGCGCCTTCTCGCGTCGCTTCTGCGCGGTGATGGTCACGGCGCCCAGGCTCTCGGCCCGCGTCGCGTCTTCGGTCTTGCCCGACTCCTTGGCCTCGGGGGTCACGGCCAGGCCGGCCTGCGCGACGATGGGGCCGTCGCCGTCGACCGCGGCGTCCTCGGCCCAGGCCGCGCCGCCGTAGGCGAGCCCGATGGAGACGCACAACAACGAACGGCTGTGCCTGAACAATCCGGAAGGTTTCATGACGGGCTCCAAGATGACCATCGACGCGCACCACGGACGCGGCCACGAGCGGGCCGCGAGCGACTGCTAGCGGACTGCTAGCGGACCACCAGCACGGACCCCTCTGCGTCCCGATGCACCGATGGTTGCGATATCGACGGCCGCGATCAATGACGAAGACCCGCTTTTTGTTTGCGCGATCCGCAAACTAGGCCCCGGACAACGCGGGACAGCCGCTTCGGCTCGTTGCATCGGGCGCAACGTTGTTGTCGCCCGACGTCAACCGTTTCCCGGTACAACGGGTTTTCGCTCCCGCCTTCGAGCCTCCTCCGCACCCGATGCCTTCTCTCCTCCAGACCCTGTCGCGCGTCGTCGAGCGCAGCCCGCTGCAGCCGGTCGGCGTCGACCAGCAACGCGGCTGGTTCTTCCTCGCCACCGTCAAGGTCGGCGTGATGATCTGCGTGCCGCTGTTCGCGCTCGGCGGCGCGCTGGGCACGCACATGCCGCTGGTCGAGATGGCGCCGGCCGTGCTGGTCGGCGCGCTGGTCACGGCCGTGCTCGCCTGCCTCACCGGCCTGGTCGGCATGCGGGCCCGGGTGCCGACCGCGGTGCTGGTGCGCAGCACCTTCGGCGTGCTCGGCGGCAAGGTCGTCGCGGCGATCCTGATCGTCACGCTGTTCGGCTGGTTCGGCGTGCAGACCGAAGTGCTGGTCAACAGCCTCGAGGCGTTGCTGCTGTCGCGTTTCGGCTTCACCGTCGACCGCCTGCTGCTGACCGTGCTGTGCGGCGCGCTGATCAGCAGCACCGCGATCATCGGCGTGCGCGCGCTCGGCAAGGTGTCGTACGTGGCCGTGCCGCTGCTGCTGGTGGTGATGGCGGTGCCGACCTGGATTGCGTTGTCCACCCACGCGTGGGTGCCGCTGCTCGCGCTGCAGCCGGCGGAGGTCAGGTACAGCTTCGGCACGGTGGTATCGATCATCACCGGCGGCCACATCGTCGCGATCGCCATCACGCCGGACATCACGCGCTTCATGCGCAGCGGCCGCGACACGGTGATCGGCGTCGTGCTCGGCTACGGCGTCGTGCTGCCGCTGCTGCTGACGGTCGCGGCGCTGCTGGCGCTGGTGTACGCCAACGGCGATCTCGTCGCGATCATGATCGCGACCGGCGTCGGCGGTCCGGCGCTGCTGGTGATCGTGCTGGCCACCTGGACCGCCAACGACAAGAATCTCTACGAGACCTCGCTGGCGTTGTCGTCGCTGACGCCGGGAATCGCCCGCTGGCAATTGACCGTGGCGGCCGCGGTGATCGGCACCGCGCTGGCCGCCGCCGGCATCTTCGGGCACTTCATCGCGTTCCTGGTCTTCATGGGCATCACCATCGGCCCGATCGCCGGCGTCTACCTGGTCGACTACGCGCTCGACCCCGGCCGCTACCGCGAAGGCGTCGCCGAACGCATCCGCCTGCTGCCGTTCGCAGCGTGGACGATCGGCATCCTGGCGGGACTGGCGACGCTGCCGCGCGACGGCGGCGGACTGGGCCTGTTGAGCGTCACGTCGGCACCGACCCTCGACGCGCTGATCGGCGGCGCCCTGGCGCAGTGGCTGCTGCAGCGCGTCGCGCGTCAAGCGCCGCAGCGACCGCTCGCGACCTGAGGCCGGCTTTCCGGGTTCCGGAGATTTGGAAGACCACCGACGGTCCGCGTCACGCGCGGCAACGACCCTTCCCCCCGAGCGTCCCTGCCGTCGTGGCCCTCCGCCACGCGGACCGCGATCTCGCCGCGCGCCTTCGATGCCTGCCGGCTACTCGCGAAGTCCTGCGTGAGACCGCTCGCTTCGACGAGCTGATGTCATTCCGCCGCGCTCGACGACGGCGCCGCTAACGTTGACTTCGACGCGATGGATTCGGTGGCTCACGCGAGTCGAGAGGCGGAACGCGACGCCTTCTTGATTCAACGCCGCACGTCAGTCGACGTTCCACTTCGACAGCTTGATCGGGTGGAGATAGATATAGTCCTGCGGAAAGTTCTGCAGCAAATTCGAGAGCCGGTATCCGAAGGTGTCCAGCAGCTTCAGATCCTGAGCGGACCACAGCGCGCGGCCCTGAAGCCGCAGTTGCGATTGCACCCGGATGCGTTCACCGGTCAACACCAGCGCGGTCGGCACCGCGAGCTCGACCCACAACTCTGCCGCCGCGAAAGCGCCGCAGTACTGAACGAATTTCTCGATGTTCGTCGCCGAGACGATGAAGAGATCCGAGTACGAGCGGACGAATGGGTATTTCGACGCTTTCAGGTCGGTTTTCAGGATGAACCGGTCGTACGCGAAGCGGATCACCTGTCGGACGATGTTGCGCATGCCGTAGTCGCCGCCTGCGAAGTACGTGTCACGGAACGAATAAGGACCGTTGGTGACCCCGAGCGAGGCGATCACCGTGGCGGCTGCCTCGGGTGACGGAATCTCGTTGCGGATTTCGACGCCCGGACGGAAAGGGTCGAACGTCACTGCGGCCCGATCGTGCGGCCACTTTTCACCGGGCATCGAATCGAGTTCCTGCAGGAAACCCGAGGCGTCGTCGAGATCGAATACCCTGGCGTAGTTGTGCTCGTCGATCGCCGGATTCAGGACCATGTCGTCCGCGACGAAGAAATAGTGCCGGTACGATCCGGCAAAAGCCCGGTACCCCTGGGCGACGTAGCCGTGGAAGTAGTACGACGACTCGTACACCGCAATCACGTTTTCCTTCGTGCCATCGTAGAACGGCACGAGATGGAAGATGTTGGAAAACCTCCCGGCGTAGATGCGTTCGACGACCTCGATGTTTCGATCGTAGCGGTGGTTGTAGATGACGATCAGCGCGACGTCCGACGCAACGCCGCCGACGGTCATGCGGCTTTCGACCCGGGCATCGCATGCAGCCGGCCGTAGTTGTCCTCGAGCCGCACGATGTCGTCCTCGCCGAGATAGGTGCCGGACTGCACCTCGATCATCTCGAGGTCGATCTTGCCGGGGTTCTCGAGGCGGTGCACCGTGCCGAGCGGAATGTAGGTCGACTGGTTCTCGGCCAGCATCACGATCTCGTCGCCGCGCGTCACCTTGGCCGTGCCCTGCACCACGATCCAGTGCTCGGCCCGGTGGTGATGCATCTGCAGCGACAGGCTGGCCCCCGGCTTGACGACGATGCGCTTGACCTGGAAGCGCGTTCCGCTGTCGATCGAGTCGTAGTAGCCCCACGGTCGATGCACCTTGCGATGGTTGTCGACGTGCGGCCGCGACTCGGCCTTCAGGCGATTGACGATCTTCTTGATGTCCTGCGTGCGGTCCTTGCGGGCCACCAGCACCGCGTCGGGCGTCTCGATGACGATCATGTCGTCGAGCCCGAGGCAGGCCACCAGCCGGCCTTCGGTGATGACCAGGCTGTTGCGCGTGTCTTCCAGCATCACGTCGCCCTGCACCGAGTTGCCGTCCGCGTCGTGCGCCGCCGAGGCCCACACCGCGTCCCAGGCGCCCACGTCGGACCAGCCGGCCGACAGCGGCACCACCACGCCGTCGATGCCGAGCTCGGTGGCGCCCGCCAGCTTCTCCATCACCGCGTAATCGATCGAGTCGGACGGGCACTGGTGGAATGCCTCGCGGCCGATGCGGACGAAGTCCCGGTCCACCACGCCGCTGCGCATCGCGTCCTGGCAGGCGTCGAGCATGGTCGGGGCCAGGTGCTTCAGCGCTTTCAGCCAGACGTTCGCGCGCAGCAGGAACAGGCCGCTGTTCCAGAGATGCCGGCCGCCTTCGAGGTATTGCCGCGCGAGCGCCAGCGGCGGCTTCTCGACGAAGGCCAGCAGCGGTTGCGCCGGCATCTCGTCGATGTCGACGTCGAGGATCGACGTGGCCACCTGCAGGTAGCCGTAGCCGATCTCGGGACGGTCCGGCACGATGCCGAACGTCACCATCGCGCCGTCCAGCGCCGGACCGATGGCCGCGTCGATCGCCGCGTGGAAGCGCCCGGGGTCGAGCATCACGTGGTCGGCCGGCATCACGAGCAGCAGCGCGTCGTCGGCCTCGGTCACCGCCAGCAGCGCGGCCAGCGTCAGCGCCGGCGCCGTATTGCGTCCGAACGGCTCGAGCAGGATGCGCCCGCCGCTGCAGCCGGCCGAGCGCATCTGCTCGGCCGACAGGAAGCGGTATTCCTCGTTGCATACGACGATCGGCGCCGTCGAGACCGACACCGAGCCCTTGAAGCCATCGAGCCGCGTCGCCGTCGACTGCAGCATCGTCTCGCCGCCGGTCAGCGACATCAGCTGCTTCGGATACTTCTCGCGGGACATCGGCCACAGGCGTGTGCCGGAACCGCCGGACAGGATCACGGGCTGCAGGATCATGGTTTCTCCTCGAATGGACGGACTCGGCACGGCGCCAACCGATTCTTGCTGCAGCGCAGCGACCGTGGACCATTCTACGTGGCGGCGAGTTCGCCGGGCGCCGTCCAACCTCGACAGGATCGTAACAATCGACGCGGTCCGCGACCAGCGCGATCCCTCCCCTAGAATGGCGGCATGTCGATCCACAGCGTCGTCCCACCCGTCGGGGTCCCCGTGGCGCAGCGTCCGGGTTCCGCCCCGGCCGCGCCGCCGCTCCTCAGCGTCGAGGAGGCGCTCGACCGCCTGCTGGGCGGCGTCGAAGCGAAGGCGAGCGAGCGGGTGCTGACGCTCGAAGCCCGCGGTCGCGTGCTGGCGGCCGCGTTGACGTCGGCGCTCGACGTACCCGCCGCCGACAACGCGCAAATGGACGGCTACGCGGTGCGCGCGAGCGATCTCGAGGACGCCAGCGGGGATCGGCCGGTCGCGCTGCCGGTGTCGCAACGCATTCCGGCCGGGCATGCCGCGGAGCCGTTGTCGGCCGGCAGCGCCGCGCGCATCTTCACCGGCGCCCCGATGCCCGACGGCGCCGACGCCGTCGTGATGCAGGAGGTCGCCGCTTTCGACGTTGCCTCGAACACCGTCGCTTTCACCGCCCCCGCCGCCGATGGCGAGTGGGTCCGCTACCGCGGTGAGGACATCCGTCGCGGCCAGGTCGTTCTCCCGGCCGGGACCCGGCTCGGTCCCCAGCACCTGGGGCTCGCCGCGTCGATCGGCACGGCGCACTTGGCGGTCGCGCGTCGTCCCCGCGTCGCGATCTTCTCCACCGGCGACGAGCTGGCGATGCCCGGCGAGGTCGCCGTCGAGGACCTCGCGCCCGGCGCGCTGTTCAACTCCAATCGCTACACCTTGCGCGGACTGATCGAGGCGGTCGGCTGCGAGGTCGTCGATCTCGGCATCGTGCCGGACACGCTGGCGGCGACCCGCGACGCGCTGCTGCGGGCGGCCGACGGCGCCGACTGCATCGTCACGTCGGGCGGCGTGTCGGTCGGCGAGGAGGACCACATCCGGCCGGCCGTGGCGGCCGAGGGGCGCATCGACTTCTGGC
>CAHJXF010000147.1 GCA_903644065.1 Betaproteobacteria bacterium | reverse complement strand
CGGCGGCCTGAGGCCCGGTCGTCGCGGTCGCGCGAGACGCTCGCGCAGGCCGGTCGTCCGATTTGGCGCGTGCCGTTAGCAAGCTCCGTCCGCGCGTAGCCCGCCTACTCGTCCATGCGCAAGCCGACCGCCGTCCGCACCATCGGTACGAAGCCGGGTAACTCCTCGATCCGCATGATCCAGTCGCGGATCGCCGGATAGGCGTCGAGCGCGATGCCGCCTTCGGGCGCCTGCGCCGTGTAGGTGTAGAGCGCGACGTCGGCGATGGTCGGCTGCCCGCCGCCGGCGATCCATCGGCCCGCGCTGTCGTGCAGTGCGCCTTCGACGCGCGTCAGCAGCCAGTGGGCTTCCTTCACGGCCGCCGTGGTGTCGCGGTCCAGGCGAAAGACGTTGATCGCGCGGGCGGTCGCAGGACCGCGGGCGAGCGCGCCGGCGGCCTGCGACAACCACTGCTGCATGCGCGCGGCAGCCAGCGGCTCGCGCGGCACCCAATGCTCGGCGCCGTACTCGAGCCCGAGGTACACGAGGATCGCGTTGGCGTCGGCGACCACCGTGCCGCCGTCGTCGATCACCGGCACCTGGCCGAAGCGGTTGAGCGCCAGGAACGGCGGCGCCTGCAGTTCGCCGCTCGCGAAATCGATGTCGATCAGCGCGACCGGCAAGCCGAGCAGCGACATGAACAGCTCGACTCGATGCGAGTGGCCCGAGAGCGGGTGGCGGTAGAGCTTGATGGGAGCGATGGGACGAGCTGGCATGATGACGTTCGACAGGAGTCGGGCCGGCGATGGTGACGGACCGGTGCGGCGCGTCGACGCGTGACGCAACGAACTGCAATCATCGTAACGGCGTTGCGCGATCCGGCGTCAAACGGCTGCCGTCGCGCCCTGCTTGCGAAAGATCTTCACCTTGCAGCGCGGGTAGTGCCGACAGCCCCACGCCGCCTTGCCGCCGATCGTGCGTTCGACGAGCTTGATGCCGCACGACGGACAGGTCGGCGTCGTGTAGTCGCCGGTGGTCGAGACCGCGAGCAGGTCGCGTTGCGCCTGCAGCGGCATCCGGGCGATCGCAGCCAGCAGGTCGTTCCCGGTGATCAGTTGAATGGGGTTCGTCGCGGCGAAGACGATGGCTTCCTTCGAGAACTCGCCTCGCGCGCAGAAGTAGCCGCGACCGACCTTCTCGTGGGTCATCACGCCCAGCAACTCGCGAACCGGTGCGACCCCGACCGGCCGGGTGTTCCACGCCTTGCATTGCACGACGCCGACCGGCGCGGGCAGGTCGCCGAAGTACAGCCGCCCGTCGACGCCGCCGTCCGGTCCGTGATCGATCGTCTCGCAGCGGAAGTTCTTCGCCCGGAAGTAGGCGGCGACCACGGCTTCGAAGCGCTTCCATTCGATCGCCTGGAGCAGCGACAACGACCACTCGGTGGGTGGTTGAAGGACGAAGGGTTCGGTCCGCGACGACGGCATCGATGGATCGAAGGCGGGTGCGGACCGCGGTGCCGAGCGCCGTGCCGGCGCCTCGGGCAATCGTACGCCGGGGCGGTCGGCGGTCCGCCCGGCGCTTCGCTCGTGGAGGAACTTGGTCAACGCAACGATTCCGCAGCCGAAGCCGGCGAGCCAGGACAACGCCTGCATCGGCGGTCGCAGCGCGTTGAAGAACACGTTCGCCGCCAGCATGCGCGGTAGCAAGACCTCGCCTACGACGAAGCAGACAACGGCCATCGTGGCCGCGATCGGCCACCGGCTGGTCAGGACGATCTCGAGCGGAGACGGTTCGCGCGATGTGCGAGGCATGGCGTGATGATGGCGCGGCTCGCTTCCCGCTTCGAGCGAGAAGATGCCGACGCTTGCATGCGTTCTCCGTGCATCGAATCGGGCGATCTCGTGTGGGGACCCGCGGTTGCGCCGAAGCGAGCGCAGGGCCGTGCGTTTTCGGAAGCCCGCTTCGGAGGCTTGCTTCGGAGGCCCGCTTCGGAGGCCCGCTTCGGAGGCCCGCTTCGAAGGCCCGCTTCGGACGAACGCCTCGGACGAACGCCTCGGACGAACGCCTCGGACGGATGCCTCGGACGGATGCCTCGGACGGATGCCTCGGACGAATGCAACGGCGCGTCGCCGCACTCGCGCGATGTCCTGCATAGCCCCGTCACGCATCGCCCCGGTAGGCGGGATCGTCCGGTACGCCGCACGGGAACTGCCCGACGGCCAGCCGATCCGCCACACCTCGATCATTCGACCGCCGACAGGTCGCGGCCGGTCGCGTCGGTAAGTTGATCGCATCGCTTCCGGCCCAGGGTCTGGCACACATGAAGTCCTCGATGCACGTTCGCGCCCCGTTCCATCGTTCGCTGGTCGTCGCTGCGGCCTGTGCCGCAGCCGCTCTGGCCGGCGGCCTCGTCGTCGATCCGATATCCGCGGCGGAGCAGGCAGCGCCGCCGGCGACGACGCTGAAGTGCTACGACGTCACCATCCGGGTCTTCGATCCCGACGGCGACCGCGGCGCGGGCCGCGACTACGTGCTGCCGGTCGACAGCCCCGACGAGGAGCACGCGGCCGCATCGACGCTGGCCAACGCAGCGGCGTTCACCACCAAGACGCGGTCGGGCGTGGCGTTGCCGGTCGCCTTTCGTTGCGTGAAGGTCGAGCCGCGTCGCTGATCGCGCCATCCCATCGACCCGCGCACGTCATCGAGACCGCCATGTCCTTCACGCCGCAACCCTTCCGCATCGACTTCGACTCGGCGACGCTCGACGACCTGCAGCGCCGACTCGCCGCCACGCGCTGGCCGAACGGCTTCGATCGCGACACCTGGGACTTCGGCACCGACCCGGCGTACCTCCGGTCGTTGGTCGAGCACTGGCAGCACGGCTTCGACTGGCGCGCGGTCGAGTCGCGCCTCAATCGCTTCGCGCAGTTCCGCGCGGAGGTCGACGGGCTCGGCCTGCACTTCGTCCACGAGCGCGCCAAGTCCTCCGCGAACGGCAAGCCGCTCGTGCTGCTGCTGGTCCACGGCTGGCCCGACTCGTTCGTGCGCTTCGAGAAGCTGATTCCGCTGCTGGTCGACCCGGCCGCTCACGGTGGCGACGCCGGCGACGCGTTCGATGTCGTCGTGCCGAGCCTGCCGGGCTACGGCTTCTCCGACGCGCCTCGAAGGCCTGGCGTGCTGTACGAGATGGCGCGCTACCTCGGCGCGTTGATGGAAGGCCTCGGCTACGAGCGCTACGGCGTGCACGGCGGCGACTGGGGCGGCACCATCACCGAGCGGATCGCCCATGCGCATCCGCGGCAGGTGGTGGGCGCCCACATGACCGACGTGTCGTTCATGCACCTGTTCGAGCAGCATCCGGACCTTTCGGCCGCCGAGCAGCGCTTCATCGACAAGAGCCAGCAGTGGCAGAAGGCGGAAGGCGCGTACTCGATGATCCAGGGCACGAAGCCGCAGTCGCTCGCTTACGGCCTGGCCGACTCGCCGGTCGGCCTCGCGGGCTGGATCGTCGAGAAGTACCGCAGCTGGAGCGACTGCGACGGCGACGTCGAGCGGCGCTTCACGAAGGACGACCTGTTGACGCAGGCGACGATCTATTGGGCGACCAACACGATCCGCTCGTCGACGCAGCTCTACCACGACGCGATGAACCCCGGCGTGGTGACCGGCGTGGCCGAGCAGCTGCGCCGCCTCACCGGCAAGCCGTCGGTACCCGCCGGTTTCGCGCTGTTCCCGAAGGACATCCGCCCGCCGCCCCGGGCCTGGGGCGAGCGCTTCTTCGACGTGCAGCGCTGGACCGAGATGCCGCGCGGCGGCCATTTCGCGGCGTTCGAGGAGCCGGAGTTGCTGGCGGACGAGTTGCGGGCGTTCTTCCGACCGCTGCGGTAGGCGGACGCGGTACACCCGGTCCTCGTGGCCGGGACGACCGCGAGCGTGCTCCTCGCACGGCTCGACGTGCGACGTGAACTCCGCCAGGTCGTCGGCCGCGCGACGGGAGCGAAGCGCACCGTGACACGCACATCGACGATCGGGCTTCACCGCGTCGGCGCGAAGACGTCGGCGCGACGTGCCGACCAGCGCTGCGACGCGTATCGACCGATCGCCGCGTCGGTACGCAGACACCCGAGTCCGTCCTCGTCGTCGTCGCCGCCCATGACGTGAGGGCCGATCGCGCGCGCGAGCGACGCTGCCATCGTCGGCGTGGTCGCGTGGTCGCCGTGGTCGCCATCTTCGCCACGCGCGCTCGCCGCATCGCGACCCCGTGTCGCACCCATCCGCCTCAAGTTCCATCGAGCCGCGCCGATCACGGAGCATCCCCGCGTTCGTCCTACGCGACGTCCACCTGGCGCTCCCATGCCCGCAGCCCCGATCCCCGACGACGAAGCCGAGCGCTTGCAGACGCTGCGCGCGCTCAACATCCTCGACACGCGGCCCGAACACTTCTCGCACGCGGTGTCCGCGGCGGCGGCGAGCATCGCCAACACGCCGATCGCGGCGGTCACGCTGGTCGACGCCGATCGCCAGACCTTCAAGGGTGCGTGCGGCGTCGGAGCACAGCCGATCCCGCGGTCCAGTTCGTTTTGCGCCCACACCATCCTCGCGGCCGAGCCGCTGGTGGTGCCCGACGCCGAGGCCGACGCCCGCTTCGCCGACAATCCGTTGGTGCTCGGCGAGCCGCACCTGCGCTTCTACGCCGGCTTCCCGTTGATCGTGGAGGGCCAGCCGGTCGGCGCACTGTGCGTGCTCGACGACCGCATCCGCGAACTGACCGCCACCCAGGTCGAGGCGTTGCAGCGTCTCGCCGACGGGACCGCCGTGTGGCTGCTGCGCCGCGACGGCGCCCTGCCGTGAACGCCGCCGCCTGGATCGTCGTGCGCCACTGGCCGGCGGTCGCGGCGTCGGCGCTGCTCGCGTTCCTCGCGACCTACGTCGCGCTCGAGTTCGCCCTGCGCATCTACCGCGCCACCGATCCGGTGGCGAAGCGGCTGTGGCTCGCCGTGGGCGCGGTCGCGATGGGTAGCGGTCTGTGGGCCACGCACTTCGTCGGCATGTCGGCCGCGGGCTATCCGTTCCAAGCGGCCTACGAGACCGGCACGACCCTCGCCTCGTGGGGATGCGGCGTGCTCGCGGCCGTCGCCGTGCTCGTCGCGGCGGCGCGTCGCGATGCGGGTCGCGTCGCCTGGCTCGCGCCCGCGCTGCTCGGCGGCGTGCTGGCGATCGTGATGCACTACGTCGGCACCGAAGCGCTGGTCGTCGTGCCGG
Organism: Betaproteobacteria bacterium; assembly: GCA_903644065.1. GTDB lineage: Bacteria > Pseudomonadota > Gammaproteobacteria > Burkholderiales > Burkholderiaceae_D > CAHJXF01. The sequence goes on along the minus strand of CAHJXF010000147.1, from coordinate 2,872 downwards.
CCGTGCGCTACGACCCGCGCTTCGTCGCCGTCGCGTCGCTGGTGATGCTGGCCGGCTCGGTCGGCACCGTCGCCCTGTTCCGCGTGCTGCGCGACGCCGATGGCCGCAGCCGCACCCGTCTGCAGGTCGGCACCGCGGCACTCTTCGGCGGCAGCCTGGCAGCGATGCACTACCTGGGCATGGCGTCGACCGGCTTCGCGGTCGACACGGTCTGTCTCGGTCGCGGGCTCGACGTGAGCGTGCTGGGCGGCACCGTGGGCTTCGCGGCGTTCGTCTTCCTCGCGACGATGCTGCTGATGACCACGCTCGAGCGCCGCGCCGATCTCCGCGCGAAGCGGCTCGACGGCTCGCTCGACCGGGTGCGCGAGGAGCTGCGCTACGTGACCTTCAACGACCCGGTCACCGGCCTGCCCAACCGGCTCGTGTTCCAGGACCGGCTCAAGCAGGCCGTGGCGCGCGCCGATCGGGCCGGCACGTCGCTCGCGGTGGTCTTCGTGGACCTCGACGACTTCAAGGCGGTGGATCATTCGTGGACCGATTCGCACGGCGAGCACACGCTGCGGCATGTCGCGGCGGTGCTGGAGGACGTGGTGCGCGCGAGCGACTCGGTGGCCAACGTGGGCGGCGATCACTTCCTGCTGCTGATGGAGAAGGTCGACGACGGCCAGATCGCCGGCCAGGTCGCCGAGCGCATCGCCACCATCCTGCGGTCGAGCTGCTCGCTGGCATCGGACGCGCCCCGCGTGACGGCGTCGATCGGCGTGAGCGTGTACCCGGTCGACGGATCGTCGTCGACGCTGGTCGGCAACGCCAGCGCCGCAGCTCGCGCCGCGCACGCCGACGGCGGCAACGGCTATCGCTTCTTCGAGGCGCGGATGAATGCCGAGGCGCATGCGAAGGCGCAGTGGCTCGACGATTTGCGGCGCGGCGTGGAGCGCGGCGACTTCGAGCTGCACTACCAGCCGAAGGTCCATGCCCGCAGCGGCCGGATCGCGGGCGCCGAAGCGCTGCTGCGCTGGCGCCATCCGGAGCGCGGCCTCGTCAGCCCGGCGGTGTTCATCCCGCTGGCCGAACAGTACGGACTGATCAACGCGATCGGCAGCTGGGTGATCGACGAGGCGTGCCGCCAGATGGGCGCGTGGCGCGACGCCGGCACGCTGCATCGCATCGCGATCAACCTGTCGGTCCACCAGTTGCGCCGGCCCGACCTCGCCGACGAGATCGCGCGGGCGCTGGCGCGGCATGCCATCGACCCGTCGTACCTGGTCTGCGAGATGACCGAGTCGGACGCGATGGACGACAGCGTGGCCACGCTCGACCGCCTCGAACGATTGCGGACGGTGGGCGTGCAACTGTCGATCGACGACTTCGGGACCGGCTACTCGAGCTTGAGCTACCTGCGGCGCATGCCGGTACGCCAGATCAAGATCGACCAGAGCTTCATCGGCGACCTCGAGCGCAGCGACGAGGATCGCTCGATCGTGCGGGCCATCATCGAACTCGCGCACGCGCTGCGCCTCGAGGTGGTGGCCGAAGGCGTCGAGACCGATGCGCAGCGCGACATCCTGCAGGCGCTCGACTGCGACAAGCTGCAGGGCTACCTCTTCGCGCGCTCGGTCCCGCCCGACGAGTTCGTCCGCTTCGTGCAGTCGCTGGCGTCGTCCGGCGATGCGTTCATGGGCTCGCTGCTGGAGGCGGCTTGAGGGTTCGTCGTGCCATGCTGACCTCGGATCGGTGCGATGACCACGGACTGTTGGGCGATGGCGCTTTCGCCAACGAGTCACGCCGGCTGCCCAGGGGACCATCGACCGCGGCGATCGCGCTCTGGATCGGCGTCATGGCAGCCGGCTACGGCGTGCTCCGCTCGACCGATCCGGGCGGCCCGCCGCTCTCGGCGACATCGCCGCCCGGCGAGCGTTCGAGCGCTCGTCCACCGACCCCGGCGTCGCCCTCGGTTCGACGATTGCCGGCGGAGACCTTTCGCGCATCGCCTTCGGCGAACGCCCCGATCTACCGCTGCGGCAACAGTTACAGCCACGAACCGTGCGTCGGCGGCCACGCGATCGAAACGCACATCGCCGCGGGCTTCGATTCGCGGCCGAGCGAGCGCCTGGGCAGGCTCGTCGCCGATGGTCGTTCCGCCGCCAGCGAGGGCATGGCGACCCCCGGCATCACGCCGGTCGCCTCGAATGGAATGCCCTTCGAATCCTCGAGCGGCACGGGCGGGAGCGAGTGTCCCGGACTGGCGAGCGAGATCGTCGCGATCGACGCGGCAGCACGCCATCCCCAGGCGGCATCGCGACAGGATCAGCTGCGCGATCGGCGCCGACGCGTGCGCGACCGGCAAGGGGCGTTGCACTGCTGAGGTGGCGTCCGTGGAGGCGGTCGGTGCGCCGCCGGACGAGCCCCGGCCGGATACGCTCAGGCCGCCACGGTTCGAGCCCGAACGGCGTGCACCGGCACCCGCGCGACCGACCGCGCCGCGCCGGGATCCTCCTCCGAACGCCACGTCTTGTCGCCGCACAGCACGAAGCGCTGCCCGCGCATCGCGAAGCACAGCGACAGCGTGACCGTCATCAGCGGGCCGTGCATCGCCGGATACGGCCGCGTGATCTGCAGCGTCCCGGGCGCCGCCAGCGCGGTGCGGAAGTAGGGCCGGCGCGACCAGCGCGAGCCGCGGACGTCGAGCAGCGGCGCGAAGCGATCGGCCAGCTCCGCGTCGGCGGCGCTGTTCACGTGGTACACGCGCGGCGCCGACTTGATGCCGCGCTCGTCGAGCAGGTAGCAGCGATCCGCGTTCGGCAGGCGCACGAAGGCCTGGCAGGCGTCGTGGACCGAGTCACCGGCGGCGAGCCGTCGCGTCGCGTCGACC
>CAHJXF010000146.1 GCA_903644065.1 Betaproteobacteria bacterium | reverse complement strand
GGCCGACTCAGGCACCGTCCCGCTCGCGGCGCGTCGCGATCAGCGTGCGCACGCCGTCGTCCGGCAGGCGCGGGCGTCCTGCTTCCTCGGCCGTCAGCGGCTCGACTTCGCGCATCGACCGCAGGCAGCGCTCGCTCAGGGCCTGGTAGGTGCGCGTCCCCTCCTCCTTCCAGGCAAGTTCGACCTCGCTCAGGGCGCGCCTGACCTTCGCCGGCACGCCGGCGACCAGCGTCGCCGCGTCGATCTTCATTCCCGCCGGGACGAACGACGACGCGGCGACGAAGGCCCGCTCGCCGACCTCCGCCTCGTCCATCACCACCGCGTTCATGCCGACCAGCGCGTCGCGTCCGACCACGCAGCCGTGCAGCACGGCGCCGTGGCCGACATGCCCGTTGTCGCCGATGCGGGTGACGGCGCCCGGAAAGCCGTGGACGACGCAGGTGTCCTGCAGGTTGGCGCCGCGACCCATCTCGATGCGGCCGAAGTCGCCGCGCAACGACGCGCACGGGCCGACGTAGCACTGCGGGCCGATCACCACGTCGCCGATCAGGACGGCCGTGGGATGGACGTAGGCACTCGGGTCAACGACCGGCGTCAACCCGTCGATGGCATAGCTGGGCATCGCGAACTCCACGTGACGATCGATGCAGCCATTCTACTATTGACCGACCGATCGGTCGGGAATAGACTGCGGTGCTTCGTCGGGCCGGTCGCGATCGTGTCGCTGGTCCCGCCCCTGGAAGCGCATGAACGAGCCCTCCGCCGACCGCACCCCGCAACAAATCGCCGAGCACGTGCGCGACGGCATGCAGTCGCGCGACCGGGCGGCGCGTGCGCTCGGCATCGAGGTCGTCGACATCGCGCCGGGGTGCGCCACGCTGACGTTGACGGTGCGCGACGACATGCTGAACGGCCACGACCTGTGCCACGGCGGCGTGATCGCCACGCTCGCCGACACCTGCTTCGCCTACGCGTGCAATTCGTACGACGAGCTGACCGTCGCGTCGGGCTTCGGCATCGACCTGATGGCCCCGGCTCGCCTGGCCGACGTGTTGACCGCGCGCGGCGTGGAGGTCGCGAAGGGCGGCCGCACCGGGCTCTACGACGTGACGGTCTCGAACCAGCGCGACGAACGCATCGCGGTGTTCCGCGGCCGCTCGTACACGATGAAGGGCCGTCCCGCCGTCCCGCCGGAGCGCGCGTCTTGATCGCATCGGCTAGGCGCGCTCGGCACGCCCGGCCCGACGGGCTCGAGCCGATCGAGCAGGCGAGCCGCGACGAGGTCACGGCGCTGCAGCTCGCGCGGCTGCGGCACACGCTGCGGCACGCGTACGCCCGCGTCGCGCACTACCGTCGGGCGTTCGACGCGGCGGGCGTGCACCCCGACGACCTGCGGCAGCTGTCCGACCTGGCCAAGTTTCCGTTCACGACCAAGCAGCATCTGCGCGACCACTATCCGTTCGGGCTGTTCGCGGTGCCGCGCCAGGAGATCGTGCGCATCCACGCGTCGTCGGGCACGACCGGCAAGCCCACCGTGGTCGGCTACACGCAGGGCGACATCGACACCTGGGCCGACCTGGTCGCGCGATCGATCCGCGCGGCCGGTGGCCGGCGCGGCGACATGATCCACGTGGCCTACGGCTACGGCCTCTTCACCGGCGGCCTCGGCGCGCACTACGGCGCCGAGCGGCTGGGTTGCACGGTGATCCCGATGTCCGGCGGCCAGACCGAGAAGCAGGTGCAGCTGATCGCCGACTTCCGGCCCGACATCATCATGGTCACGCCGAGCTACATGCAGGTGATCGTCGAGGAGTTCGAACGCCAGGGGCTCGATGCGGCGGCGAGTTCGCTGCGGATCGGCATCTTCGGCGCAGAGCCGTGGACGGAGGCGATGCGCGCCGACATCGAGCGCCGCGCCGGGCTCGACGCGGTCGACATCTACGGGCTGTCCGAGGTGATGGGGCCGGGCGTCGCCAGCGAATGCATCGAGAGCAAGGACGGCCCGGTGATCTGGGAAGACCACTTCTATCCGGAGATCGTCGACCCCGAGACCGGCGACGTGGTGGCCGACGGCGTCGAGGGCGAACTGGTGTTCACGTCGCTGACCAAGGAAGCGCTGCCGATCGTGCGCTATCGCACGCGCGACCTGACGCGGCTGCTGCCGCCCACGTCGCGCGCGTTCCGCCGCATGGGCAGGATCGTCGGGCGCAGCGACGACATGCTGATCATCCGCGGTGTCAACGTGTTCCCCACGCAGCTGGAAGAGATCGTGCTGCAGCACCGGCAACTGTCGGGGCAGTACCAGATCCACGTCAGTCGCGACGGCCTGCTCGACGAGGTCGAGCTGCGTTGCGAGTTCCAGCCCGGCGTGGCCGATGCCGACGCGAGCGAAGTGTCGGGCTGGCTGCAGCAACGCATCAAGACGCTGGTCGGCATCTCGACGCGAGTCGCGGTCCTGCCGAGCAACAGCATCGAACGGACGCTGACCGGCAAGGCGCGTCGCGTGATCGACACCCGCCCCCGCTGATCGCCACGACCGCAATCGAGAGGATTCACACCATGTACACGCAGGCGATGGACACGATGAAGGACGGCGACCCCGTCAAGGCCGTGCGCTCGGTCGACGAGGTGCGGCTGCAGGAAGCCTTCGACGCGCGCATCGACGCCGGCGAATTCATCGAGGCCAAGGACTGGATGCCCGACCACTACCGGAAGACGCTGGTGCGGCAGATCAGCCAGCACGCGCATTCGGAGATCGTCGGCATGCTGCCCGAGGGCAACTGGATCACGCGCGCCCCGACGCTGAAGCGGAAAGCCATCCTGCTCGCGAAGGTGCAGGACGAAGGCGGCCACGGGCTCTACCTCTACGCCGCGGCCGAGACGCTCGGCACGTCGCGCGACCAGCTGTTCGACGCGCTGCACAGCGGCCGCGCGAAGTACTCGTCGATCTTCAACTATCCGACGCTGACGTGGGCCGACATGGGCACGGTCGGCTGGCTGGTCGACGGCGCGGCGATCATGAACCAGGTGCCGATCTGTCGCTGCTCGTATGCGCCGTATGCCCGCGCGATGATCCGCATCTGCCGCGAGGAAAGCTTCCATCAGCGCCAGGGCTACGAATCGCTGCTGACGATGATGATGCGCGGCACCGACGCGCAGAAGGCCATGGTGCAGGACGCCGTGGACCGCTGGTGGTGGCCGTCGGTGATGATGTTCGGGCCGCCCGACGACCAGTCGCCCAACAGCGCGCAGTCGATGCGCTGGGGCATCAAGCGCGTGTCCAACGACGATCTGCGGCAGAAGTTCGTCGATGCGGCCGTCGAGCAGGCGAGGATCCTCGGCGTCACGCTGCCCGATCCCGACCTGGCGTGGAACGAGGAGCGACAGCACTGGGACTTCGGTGCCATCGACTGGGCCGAGTTCCGGGCCGTGCTCGCCGGCGACGGCCCGTGCAACCGCGAACGGCTGCAGGCCCGCGTCGACGCGTGGGAAGAAGGGGCGTGGGTGCGCGAGGCGGCCCTGGCCTACGCCGCCAAGCGACACCACAATGCGATTCCCATGGAGCGGGCCGCATGAGCTCGCCGCCGCTGACGCCGGATGTCGACGCGACGCCGGTCGAGATCGACGAGGCGGTGCCGACGCTGGCGACCACCGAGTCGGCGAGCGCCGCGTCGGTCGATGTCGCCGCCGCTTCGCCCGCTTCGCCCGCTTCGCCCGCTTCGCCCGCATCCTCTGCTTCGCCCGCATCGCTCGCGACCGCGCCGACGAGCACTGCGGAGGTCGGCGTGACGTCGGCCGCGACGGGGCACGCCGGAACGAGTTCGCTGTCCGCCCGGGCCGAGTGGCCGCTCTGGGAAATCTTCGTGCGCAGCAAGGCGGGACTCGATCACAAGCACTGCGGCAGCCTGCACGCGGCCGACCCGAGGATGGCCATCCAGCTGGCGCGCGACGTCTACACGCGGCGCCAGGAAGGCGTGAGCTTGTGGGTCGTGCGCTCGGACCAGATCGTCGCGTCGGACCCGGGCGACCGCGGCATGTACTTCGATCCGATGGAGGACAAGGTGTATCGCCACCCGACCTTCTACGCGCTGCCCGACGCGGTCGACCACATGTGAGCGCGATGACGACGTCCCCACCTGCTTCGACCGGCGCCGCGAACGGGTCGGCCGTGGTCGAGCCCTGGCGGTCGGCCACGGCCGGGCCGGCGTCCGTCGCCACGCTCGACTACCTGCTGCGCATCGCGGACACCTGCCTGATCCTGTCGCAGCGCCTCGCCGAATGGTGCGGCCACGCGCCGGTGCTGGAAGAGGACATCGCGATCGCCAACATGGCGCTCGACCTGCTCGGCCAGGCGCGGGCGCTGCTGTCGCATGTCGCGACGCTCGAGGGCCGCGGCCGCGACGAGGACCGGCTGGCGTTCCTGCGCGAGGAGCGCGAGTACCGCAACGTGACGCTGGTCGAGTTGCCGAACGGCGCGGGCCGCGGCGACCGCGATTTCGCGATCCTGGTCGTGCGCAACACGTGGATGGCGACCTTCCTGCGGCTGCTGTGGGAACGGCTCGTCGCGTCGAGCGACGGCGAGGTCGCCGCCATCGCCGGCAAGGCCGTCAAGGAGGCGCGCTATCACGAGCAGCACGCGGCCGAGTGGCTGGTGCGGCTCGCGGACGGCACCGACGAATCGCGGCGTCGCGTGGAGGCGGCGCGCGAACGGCTGTGGAACTATGTCGCCGAGCTGTTCGATTCCGATGCGATCGACGAGGCGGCGTCGACCAGCGGGCTCGGGCCGCGCTGGTCCGACCTGCGGGCGGCGTGGACGGCCGACCTGGCGGCGGTCTACGCCGAGGCCGGCCTCGCGGCGCAAAACGAGCGCGCGTTCCGCAGCCACGGCAAGGTCGGTCGACACAGCGAGCACCTGGGCTACATGCTGACCGAGCTGCAATACCTGCAGCGCACCTACCCCGGCGGCACGTGGTGAAGGCCCTGTCGAACATCGGTTCGAGAGGCGCTCCGGGCACCGTGTCCATCGACACGGCCGACCGTTCGATCGCGCCGCCATCGATCGACTCGCCGCTCGACCGGCGTCCGTCGCGACGCGGTGCGGCAGCGCCGCCACGACCGATCGCGCCCTCGAGTCCGCGTTGCGAACGCGCCTGGACCGCACTCGACGACGTGCTCGATCCCGAGGTTCCGGCCCTGTCGATCACCGATCTCGGCATCGTCCGCGACCTGCGCGAGACCGCCGACGGCACGCTCGAGGTCGTGCTGACGCCGACCTACTCGGGGTGCCCGGCGACCGAGGTCATCGAGGCGCATGCGCTGCGGGCGATCGACGCGGCCGGTCTCGGTCCGGCGCGGATCGTGGTGCAACGGGCGCCCGCCTGGACCACGGCCTGGATCGGCGACGACGCCCGGCGGCGACTCCGCGAGTACGGCATCGCGCCGCCCGGCCACCTCGTCGTCGATGCGCCGCGCCCGATGCGCTTCGTGCCGCTGGTGCGCTCGACCTGCCCGCACTGCGGCGCCCTGGACACCGAACGCCTGTCGGCCTTCGGCTCGACCGCCTGCAAGTCGCTGCATCGCTGCCGCGCTTGCGGCGAGCCGTTCGAGTCCTTCAAGGCCATCTGATGGGCCGGCGCGCGGCGGCCGGTGCGAGACGGAAGCCACGCGCATGACGCCGCTCTTCCACCCGCTTCGCGTCCGCGCCATCGAGCCCGACACCGCCGAGGCCGTGATCGTCTCGTTCGACGTTCCACCGGCCTTGCGCGAGACCTTCGGCTTCACGCAGGGCCAGTACCTGACGTTGCGGACCGAGATCGACGGTCGGGACCTGCGCCGTTCGTATTCGATCTGCGCCGGCGTCGACGACGACCAGTTGCGGGTCGGCGTCCGCAAGGTCCGCGAAGGCGTGTTCTCGAACTGGATCAACGCGTCGCTGAAGCCCGGCGACACGATCGACGTGATGGCGCCGCAGGGCCGCTTCTTCGTGCCGCTCGATGCCGCGCGACGACGGCACCACGTCGGCATCGCGGGCGGCAGCGGCATCACGCCGATCCTGTCGATCATGAAGACCGTGCTGGCGCGCGAGCCACGGAGCCGCTTCACGCTGATCTACGGCAACCGCCACCTGCGCTCGACGATGTTCAAGGAGGAGCTGGAAGACCTCAAGAACCGCTACATGACGCGCGTCAACCTGCAGCACGTGTTCTCCGACGATGCCGGCGGCGCCGGCGCCGCGCCGCTCAACCACGGCACGATGAACCGCGCGAAGATCGGCGAGTTCCTCGCGTCGCTGCTGCCGGCGGCGACCATCGACCACGTGTACGTCTGCGGTCCGTTCCGGATGAACGACGAGGCCGAGGCCGCATTGCTGGCCGCAGGCGTTCCGGAAGAACGCATCCACATCGAGCGCTTCGGTGTCGCCTCGCCGAGCGCGTCCGCGGCTGCGTCCGTCGCGGTCGATGCGGTCGATGCGGTCGATGCGGTCGGTGCGGTCGTGCACGAGAGTCGACCCGGCGACGCGGAGCAGGCCCGCATCGTCATCGTGCGCGACGGGCTGCGTCGCGAGATCGAGTTCCGTCGCGACCAGCCGAGCATCCTCGACGCGGCGTCGGCCGCCGGCCTGGAAGTGCCGTTCTCGTGCACGTCCGGGGTGTGCGGCACCTGCCGCGCCAAGGTCGTCGAAGGTACCGTCCGCATGGAACGCAACTTCGCGCTCGACAAGAGCGAGGTCGCGGCCGGCTTCGTGCTGACTTGCCAGGCGCACCCGACCACCGAACGCGTCGTGTTGTCGTTCGACGATCGTTGAGTGCTCCTATGTCGACGCACCCGATAACGGCGAAAGCCATCCGCCATGCGGCTTGAACCCGCGCCGCATGTCGAAGGCGCACCCGTCGTGCTTCGGCCCCTGGCGCACGCGGACGTCGATGCCTGGTACGCGTATCTGCGCGTACAGTCGGTCGTCGAACACACCAGCTGGAACGTGCGGAGCACCGATGATCTCGAGGTGCTGGTCGAGGACTGTGAGAGCGAAGACCGCGACTCGGCGGTTCGCTACGCGATCGTCGACCCGCACGACGATTCGCTGATCGGCACCATCGGCTTCCCGAGCGTGTCCTGGTTGCATGGCACCGCCGAGGTCGCCTACGACCTGAAACCAGCCGCGCACGGGCGGGGCATCGCATCGGCCTGCTGTCTTGCGCTCACCGAATGGGCCTTGTTCGAGAAGGGTTTCGTCCGAATCCAGGCGACTGTCCTCGACAGCCTGGCGTCGATCCGTGTCCTTGAGAAAGCGGGATTCGCGTTCGAAGGCACGTTGCACGACCTGAAGAAAGTCCGTGGTGTGCCATGCGACTTCCAGCTGTTCTGCCGGACCCGGACGCCCTGATGGCCCGCGGACGCGCCGCCGGCTACGACGGGCAACGCGAGATGATCCTCGCGCAGGCCGCTCGCCTGTTCGCGCACGGCGGCTATCCCGGCACGTCGATGAACGACATCGCCGGCGCGACCGGGCTGTCGAAGGCGACGCTCTACCACTACTTTCGCGACAAGTACGCGCTGCTGGTCGAGATCACGGAAGGACATGTCGCGCGGCTCGAGGCGCTGGTGGCCGCCGTCGTCGCCGAGCGCCTCGCGCCCGACGACCACATGCGGGCGCTGATCGCGCGGATCATGGCCGAGTACGCGGGCGCCGAGGACGCGCACCGGGTGCTGACCAGCGACGTGCGCTTCCTCGAGCCGGTGGACCGGCAGCGCATCCTCGGCCAGGAACGTCGCGTCGTCGAAGGCTTCGCCGACGCGATCGCCGCGTGGCGTCCGGAGCTGCACGACGCGGTGCTGGCCAAGCCGCTGACGATGCTGCTGTTCGGCATGATCAACTGGATGTTCACTTGGGTTCGACCCGACGGCGCGTTGTCGCACGAGGCGCTGGCGCCGATCGTGACGGACCTGTTCTTCGGTGGCGTGCCGGCGGTGAGGGCGCCGATGATCGCTGCCGAAAAAGTCGAGGTGTCCCCATGAAGGCGCTTGCGACCGCCATTTCGGTGGAAGCGACCCTCGTGCTCGTCACCCCGGCGCAGGCCGGGGCCCAAGCACTGTTGCGTCGGGCAAGCCACTTGGATCCCGG
>CAHJXF010000145.1 GCA_903644065.1 Betaproteobacteria bacterium | reverse complement strand
CGCCGGCGGCGCGCACGCCGCGCCGCGCCGGCGTCGTACCGGATACGTCCGCCAATCGGCGGACACCCTCGCGGCGGCAAGTCGCTCGCCGACGATGGATGGTCTCGAGCTGCGGATGTGCGTTCATCGCCTGCCTCCTCCGATCCCGATGCGTGTGGTCGCGGCATCGTGCGATGACGAGCAGCAAGCGCCGGACCCGACGTCGAGCGGCAAACGCGCATTCGCGCGAAGCCCGCCGTCGTGGCCGGTCGAGCGGCCCCAGGACAGGCGCTCGTCCGCTTCGTCAACCACGATCGTCGCAAGGAGGGGCCGCGTCGGCGCTCGACAACGCCGACGGGGTCCAGCGGTGATGCCGTCCGGCGGCTACTTCGCTTCCTTCAACTGCTCGAGGATCGCCGGATTCTCGAGCGTCGACACGTCCTGCGTGATGTCCTCGCCCTTCGCGAGCGAGCGCAGCAGCCGTCGCATGATCTTGCCCGAGCGGGTCTTCGGCAGGTTGTCGCCGAAGCGGATCTCCTTCGGCTTGGCGATCGAGCCGATCTCTTTCGCCACCCAGTCGCGCAACGTCTTGGCGATCCGCTCGGCCTCGTCGCCGGCCGGTCGCGGGCCCTTCAGCACGACGAACGCGCACACCGCCTCGCCGGTCGTGGCATCGGGCCGGCCCACCACCGCGGCCTCGGCGACGAGCGGGTTCAGCACCAGCGCCGACTCGATCTCCATCGTGCCGAGCCGATGGCCCGACACGTTGAGCACGTCGTCGATGCGCCCGGTGATCCAGAAGTCGCCGTCGAGGTCGCGGTTGGCGCCGTCGCCCGCCAGGTAGTAGCGACCCTGAAAGTCCTCGGGGAAGTAGTTCTTCCGGAAGCGCTCGTCGTCGCCCCAGATGGTGCGGATCATCGACGGCCACGGTTTCTTGATGACCAGGATGCCGCCGCGGCCGTTCTCCACGTCCTGTCCCGCCTCGTCGACGATCGCCGCGGCGATGCCCGGCAACGGCGCCTGGCAACTGCCCGGCTTCAACGACGTCACGCCCGGCAGCGGCGAGATCATGTGGCCGCCGGTCTCGGTCTGCCACCACGTGTCGACGATCGGGCAGCGACCGCCGCCCACCGTCTCGTGGTACCAGCGCCAGGCCTCGGGATTGATCGGCTCCCCGACCGAGCCGAGGATGCGCAGGCTCGACAGGTCGTACCGCTTCGGCAGGTCGCCGCCCGCCTTGATCAGCGAGCGGATCGCGGTGGGCGCGGTGTAGAAGATGCTGACGCGATGTTCCTGGATCATCTTCCAGAAGCGCCCCGCGTCGGGGTAGGTCGGCACGCCTTCGAAGATGATCTCGGTGCCGCCGGCGGCCAGCGGGCCGTAGGTCACGTAGGTGTGGCCGGTCACCCAGCCGACGTCGGCCGTGCACCAGAAGACATCCTCGGGCTTCAGGTCGAAGGTCCACTTCATCGTCAGCAGGGCCCACAACAGATAGCCCGCGCTCGAGTGCTGCACGCCCTTCGGCTTGCCGGTCGAGCCCGACGTGTAGAGGATGAACAGCGGATGCTCGGCCTCGACCGGCACCGCGTCGCACTGCTCGGCCTCGTTCGCGACGATCTCGTGCAGCCACAGGTCGCGGCCGGCGGTCCACGCGACCTCGGCCTTCGTGCGCTGGTAGACCACCACCTGCCGGACCGCGTCGCAGCCGCCCATCGCGAAGGCCTCGTCGATCGCGGGCTTCAACGGGATCGCCTTGCCGCCGCGATACTGGCCGTCGGCGCAGATCACGAGCGACGCGCCGACGTCGACGATGCGTTCCTGCAGGCTCTTGGCCGAGAAGCCGCCGAACACCACCGAGTGGATCACGCCGAGCCGCGCGCAGGCCTGCATCGCGACCACGGCCTCGATCGACATCGGCAGGTAGACGATCGCGCGATCGCCCTTGACGTAGCCGAGCGTCTTCAGCGCGTTGGCGAAGCGGCACGTCCTCGCGTACAGCTCGCGATAGGTGACCATCGTGACGTCGCCCTGGTCGGACTCGAAGCGGATCGCCACCTTGTCGCCGTTGCCGTTCTCGAGATTGCGTTCCAGGCAGTTGTACGAAACGTTGAGCAGGCCGTCGTCGAACCACTTGAAGAGCGGCGCGTTCGATTCGTCGAGCACCTTCGTGAACGGCCTGGTCCAGATCAGGTGCTCCCGCGCGAGCCGCGCCCAGAAGCCTTCGTGGTCGCGCTCGGCCTCGGCGCACAGCGCGTCGTACGCCGCGCCGGAGATCGTGGCATGGGCGACCATCTCGGCCGGGGGCGGATAGCAGCGGGTCGCGGCGTCCGTCCCGGCCTTCGTGGTTTCGTCGACCGACATGCGCTTCTCCTGATGATTTTGGCGGACCGGTACCCGCGCGACCGACTCGCGCTCGCAAGCCGGCGACAGACGGGCACGGTAAAATTCTAATGCCCCCGCCTTCTCTGCAGGTCGTTCCCGCCATGGATGCCATCCCGGGCCGCCCCGACGCACATCGTCGCGGCCGTCGGCACGTCTCGCGCATCATCTTCTTCAGTCGCTGGCTGCAGCTGCCGCTGTACGTCGGGCTGATCGTCGCGCAGGGCGTGTACGCATGGCAGTTCTGGATCGAGCTGTCGCACCTGATGTCGGCCGTGTTGGGCGACGCGCACGCGGTGCAGACGGTCACCTGCTCGGTCCAGGCCGTCGCGACCGACTGCAGCCGCCTGCCGGCGGTGGCGACGATGTCCGAGGTTACCGTGATGCTCGTGGTGCTCGGTCTCGTCGACGTCGTGATGATCTCCAACCTTCTGATCATGGTGATCATCGGCGGCTACGAGACGTTCGTGTCGCGCCTCGACCTCGACGACCATCCCGACCAGCCCGAGTGGCTGTCGCACGTCAACGCGTCGGTGCTCAAGGTCAAGCTCGGCACCGCCATCATCGGCATCTCGTCGATCCACTTGCTCAAGACGTTCATCAACGCGTCGCAGTACGACGCGAAGACGCTGGTCGGCCAGACCGGCATCCATCTCGCGTTCCTCCTGTCGGCCATCGCGATCGGCTATGCCGAGCGCATCGTCTACCAGGACCAGGGCAACGCGGGCCACGACCCGCACGGAGCAACAAGACCATGACCGTCATCCAGCAAGCCGACCTCGTCGAATCGGTCGCCGCGGCGCTGCAGTTCATCAGCTACTACCACCCGCTCGACTACATCCGCCACCTGTCGCGCGCCTACGAGCGCGAGCAGGGCCCCGCCGCGAAGGACGCCATCGCGCAGATCCTCACCAACAGCCGGATGTGCGCCGAAGGCCACCGGCCGCTCTGCCAGGACACCGGCATCGTCAACGTCTTCCTGAAGATCGGCATGGACGTGCGGTGGGGCGGCTTCACCGGCAGCCTGCACGATGCGGTCAACGAAGGCGTCCGGCGCGGCTACGCCGATCCGGCCAACAAGCTGCGCGCGTCGATCGTGGCCGACCCGCAGTTCGAGCGCAGGAACACCGGCGACAACACGCCGGCCGTGATCAGCATGGAGGTGGTGCCGGGCGACACGCTCGACGTCACCATCGCGGCCAAGGGCGGCGGCTCGGAGAACAAGTCCAAGTTCGTCATGCTCAACCCGTCGGAATCGCTGGTCGACTGGGTGCTGAAGACCGTGCCCACGATGGGTGCCGGCTGGTGTCCGCCGGGCATGCTCGGCATCGGCATCGGCGGCACCGCGGAGAAGGCGATGCTGATGGCCAAGCAATCGCTGATGGACGACATCGACATGTACGAACTGCTCGAACGGAAGAACGGCGGCGCGCTGCTGAACCGCACCGAGGCGCTGCGCGTCGAGTTGTACGAGCGCGTCAACGCGCTCGGCATCGGCGCGCAGGGCCTCGGCGGACTGACCACCGTGCTCGACGTCAAGATCGCGATGCATCCCACGCACGCGGCGTCGAAGCCGGTCGCGATGATTCCCAACTGCGCGGCGACGCGCCACGCGCACTTCGTGCTCGACGGGTCGGGGCCGGTGTATCTCGAAGCGCCATCGCTCGCAGAGTGGCCGGACGTGCACTGGACGCCCGACACGCAGCGCTCGCTTCGCGTCGACCTCGACACGCTGACGGCCGACGAGGTCGCGTCGTGGCAGCCCGGCCAGACGCTGCTGCTGAACGGGAAGATGCTGACGGGCCGCGATGCCGCGCACAAGCGCATCGCCGACATGCTGGCGCGGGGCGAGACGTTGCCGGTCGACTTCACGAACCGCGTGATCTATTACGTCGGACCCGTCGATCCGATGGGCGACGAGGCCGTGGGTCCCGCGGGCCCCACCACGTCGACGCGCATGGACGCGTTCACCGAGACGATGCTGGCCGAGACGGGCCTGATCTCGATGGTCGGCAAGGCGGAGCGCGGGCCGGTCGCCATCGAGGCGATCCGCAAGCATCGCAGCGCCTACCTGATGGCGGTGGGCGGCGCGGCCTACCTGGTCTCCAAGGCCATCAAGCAGGCGAAGGTGGTCGGCTTCGCGGACCTCGGCATGGAGGCGATCTACGAGTTCACCGTGGCCGACATGCCGGTCACGGTGGCCGTCGATGCGAACGGCACGTCGGTCCACGAGACCGGTCCGAAGGCCTGGCGGGCGAAGATCGCCATCGAGCGCATCGACATGGCCACCGCTTGAAATCTCGTCCGATGACTTGCACCCGTCCGACGACGTGCACCCGTCCGAGGCCGTGCCTCGTCCGGAGACCACGGCGTCGCTGCGCACGGCCCGAGCGTCGAGTCCGCGATGTGCATGGCGCCGCCGACCGGCGGCCGCCCGTGCGCGAAGCGATCGCTGCGATCGAGCGTCGAGCCGCTCGACCAACCTGGAGCCTGCGATGAAACCGCACGTCCTCTGTCTCATGCTGTCGTCCATCGACGGCCGCCTGCACGCGAGCAAGTGGACCAGAAGTTCCGACGGCGACCCGAAGGCCTGGTCCACGCTCTACGAGCAGTACCAGGACGCGCTGGCGGCGGACGCCTGGCTGGTGGGGCGCACGACGATGGCCGAGATGTCGAAGGCGGCGGCGCATTCGATGCCCGGGGGCGACGCGCCGCCGCGCCCGGTCCACCGGGCCGCCGGCGCGAACGTTCCGTTCGCGATCGCCGTGGACACCGCGGGGTCGCTGCACTTCGACCGGCCCACGGTCAACGGCAACCGGGTCGTCGTCGCGCTCGGCTCGACCGTGCCGGACGACCACTTGCGCGAGCTGGCGGCCGACGGCGTCTCGTACATCGTGTCCGACGAGGCCACCGTCGATCTCGCCGCGCTGCTCGAGACGTTGTCGACCACCTTCGGCGTCCGGCGCCTGGCGCTCGAAGGCGGTGCCGCGATCAACGGGTCGTTCTTCGCGGCGGGGCTGGTGGACGAGTTGCAGGTGATCGTCGGGCCCGGCCTCGACGGTCGCAGCGGCGCGCCGGGCATCATCGAGAACGGCGAAGCGGGCCTGGCCGGACAGGTCGAGCTGGCGTTCGCCGGGTCCGAAGCGATGGCGTCGGGATGCGTGCGGTTGACCTATACGGTCGGTCGCGCGCGCGACCCGGGCATCGACGGCACGCCCGCTTGATGCGGGTCGGCGACGGTCGAAAGGCCGGACGTCTCCGCAGTCGCTACCCTTCCTCGCACGGGCTTCGTCGCGTGGCGGCGCGGAACATCGTTGCCGCAACGGATGTTCCGCGATCGACGAGGCGGCCCATTGAAATGGACGCCTCGGACGTGACGCCTCGAAGATGAAGCCTCGGACGTGACGCCTCGAAGATGAAGCTTCGGACGTGACGCCTCGAAGATGAAGCTTCGGACGTGACGCCGCCACGGACCTGGCGGAACCGGTCCATGCCGGTCCGTCGCGCCGTATCCTGCGGCGAATCGGGCGCGATCGCCGCGCCCGGCACCGAAAGGATCGCGGATGGTCGACGACGGCATCGCAGGGCGGACGGAGTTCGAGACGACCGGCAAGGCGTGGATCGGCTCGCGCAAGGCGTCGGGTTCGTTCGTGAAGCTGCGCGCCTGTGCGACCGACCTGTCGATCACGACCCCGATCGGATCGATCTCGTTCGGCCCGCGCGAGGTCGTCGCATTCAAGCCGTTGCGAGGCCTGTTCGGCTTCGGCGGCTTCCAGATCGTCCATACCGTCGACCGCCGCAACGTCCAGTTCTGGTGTCGTGACGTCGGCACGGTCCGCCAGCGCATCGCCGCGAGCGGCTTCGTGCCGCGCGGCGTCGCGGGTGGCGGGCCCGATCCGGCGCGCCGCGCGAGACACGACGAAGAAGCCCGCACCGGCAATCGTCGCCTCTTCAGGTTCTTCGCGTTCCTCGCGGCCGGCTTCGTGGCGATCTTCGGCACGATCGTCGTCGCCGTCACGTTCGCGATGAAGCACGGCGAGCTCTACGAGACCACGTGGGCCACCGCCCAGGCCGATCCGCGCGTCCTCGCGGTCACCGGCGCGCCCGTGACGAGCACGGTGCCGTCCGGCTCCGTCGACGTCGTCGGGTCGGGCGGCGCCGCATCGATCCGCTACGACGTCAGCGGTCCGCAGGGCCATGGCACGATCGCGGTGGTCGGGACGAGGACGGCCGGGCACTGGGCGATCGATCGCTTCGTGTTCGAGCCGGACGGCGACGCGGCCGGACCGATCGACCTCGCCGCGGGACGCCGATGAAGCGACGGGACGCGTGACATGTCGTGCGACTGAAGGTCGTGTCGAGCGCTGCGAATGCCGCCTCGCCGGGCCCGAGAGGGCGATCTTCGACCGATGACCCGACGGGCGCGAGCGAGCGCAGGGTGCCGAACCGGCGGAGCTCGTCACCACGAAGACGGCGCGGCGCGCACGGCATCGCATCCGGACTCGCGCCCCGGTCGAAGGCGAGGCGACCCGATCGACGACCACCGTCGCCGCTCGCTGCGCGCCGCGGGGCGTGGTCCGGCCACTGAAGCGCAAGGAAGAACGCGATGGACGCAACGAGCGGAATTGAAGCGGGCGCCCCGAGTCGCACGACGATCGAACGGTCCGGGCGCGACCTAACCCTCACGCGGACCTTCGATGCGCCGGCGCCTCTCGTCTTCGCGGCGTGGACCACGCCTCGATCGTTCAGGCAGTGGTGGGTGCCGGAGTCGAGCGGCGCGACCCTGCTGACCTGCGAACAGGACGTCCGCGTGGGCGGTGGCTATCGCCTCGAGTTCGCTCATCCCGAGGTCGCGACACCCCTGGCGTTCTTCGGCCGGTACCTCGAGGTGGTGCCCGACGCGCGCCTCGTCTGGACCAACGAGGAAAGCGACGATGGCGCCGTCACGACGGTGACGTTCGATGCAAGGGGCGGCACGACGCTGGTGGTGATGAGCGAACGCCATCCGTCGCAGCAAGCGCTCGACCGGGGATTCGAGGGGATGTGCGAAGCGATGCCCGAGATGTTCGAGCAGCTCGACGAGTTGCTGGTCGCTCTTGGCGCGGGCGCGGATCCCGAAGCGACCTGAGCAGGTCGACATCGAGCGGCGGCATGGCATCGGGCGCCGCCCGCATCGGCGCCTGTCCGCGCAGCCTGCAACCGCTGCACGCGACCTCAGCCCGCAACCTCAGCCGCAACCGGTATCGAACGGCGGAAACATCTCGAGCGGAGCAAAGCGCAGGGGCGGGCATCGCCGGCCCGATCGGCCGGCGTGGATACACATGCTGCACCTCGACGCGAAGCCTCGACCGTTGGCGACGAGGCGATCGACATCGCCGGCGGCATGCCGATCGGCACACGGGCGACGCTCGCCGCTTCGTACCCGGTCTCGGCGCCCGCGATCCTCGCCCCTTTGTCACCCCGGGGCCCGAGTCCTCGCACGAGCGATGCACGACCTACTTGGGTCCCGCCTTCGCCGGGACGACGAAGTCGGGGGAGGCGACTTGCCGAGCACTGGCGCTTCCGCGCACACGAGATGTGTCGGTCCCCGCATCGGCGACCCTCTTCGCTTCGTCCTCGCTCATCCGCGCTGTCGGCGCCGGCGACCCTCTTTGCTTCGTCCTCGGTCTTTGCGCCGACGACCCTCGCCGCTATGTCCTCGGTCTCGCTTCGGCGACCCTCCACGATTTGTCACCCCGGCGCAGGCCGGGGCCCAAGTTCGCGCACGAGCGATGCAAGGGATACTTGGGTCCCGGCCTGCGCCGGGACGACGAAGCAGAGAGAGGCGGCTTGCCGAGCTCCGTCTTTCTCGCGTACGACCGATCGTCTGGGTCCTTGTAGCAGCAACCCTCGCCGCTTCGTCCTTGGTCTCG
>CAHJXF010000144.1 GCA_903644065.1 Betaproteobacteria bacterium | reverse complement strand
TCGGCGCAAAGCGCGCCGCCCGCCCCGGCCACGCCCGGCGCGCCGCCACCGCGTTCGTCGATGCCCCACGGCGGGCCCGGGATGCAAGGTGGGCCCATGAAGATGGAGCTCGAACGGCTGAAGGGATCGTTGAGACTCACGGCCGGCCAGGCTGCGCTGTGGGACAAGGCCGAGGCCCAGATGCAGCCGTCGGGCGACCCGCGCGAGGCCATGCGGGCGCGCCGCGATCGCACGGCCGCGATGCTGGACGACCCGAACTTCGACCCGCGCAAGCTGGCCGCGGAGATGGACAGCGGCGATGCGGAACGCCGCGCCAGGACGACCAGCGTGCGCGACGCGTGGTTCGCCGTCTACGACAGCCTCAACCCGGTGCAACGCGGACAGGCGCGCGAGTTCCTGCGCTCGCACCTGTCGCACCGGCACGGCATGCACGGCGAGCGGATGGGGGAGATGCAGCGACACGACGGGGATCGCCCGCCGATGCCGCCGCGCTGAAGCGGGGTCGACCGCGCGATCGGCGGGTCGCCTACAGCCACTCGCCGATCGAGATGCCGACGCCGATCGAGTTCTGCCGGTGGTTGTATTCGAGCAGGCTTTCGCCGTAGCCGCTGAACAGCTGGACGTGGCCGCGCAGGTAACCGTAGACCGGAAACGCCCAGTCCACCGCGACCGAACCGTGCGCCCGGTCGCCGGTCTTGAGCGAATGCCGCAGCGTGACGGCGATCTGCTGGTTGCCGAGCTTGCGGATGCCGATCAGCTCGCCGCGGCCCATGTAGTCGAGGATGTCCGAGTTGTCGTCGTTCGACGCCTTCTCGCGGATGCGCAGCCACGGTCGCACGAGGAACGACCAGTCGTCGTTCTCGAGGCCGACCTGCCCGATCACGCGGTTCCAGCCGCGCGACTCGGGGACGTCGCGCCCGTTGGACTGGTGGTTGAGCGACAGGCCGACGAGATTGCCGTCGAGCCCGAACAGCGAGTAGTGCGTCGGCGCCGTGTACATCAGCTCGGGTTCGTAGTCGTTCTCGCGAAACTCGCGCGAACGCTGCTTGTTGTAGACCTGCCAGCGCGAACTCTGCGTGTAGCCGAACCAGAAATTGCTGCCGGTGAAGCCGACGTCGGCGAGCAGCTTGCTCTTGAGGCTGATCTGGAACTTGCCTTCGATGTGGTCGAGCGGCCCGGCCATCGTCGTGTCGTTGTCCGGGTTGGGACTCGCCGCCCGCGTGGTCGGTCGGGTGGAGTAGAACGCGGGCAGGACGTAGTTCGGCTTGTAGGGACGCAGCGAGAACACCGCCGGACTGGGCTGCCCGTCCACGTCCCAGCGCTCGGCGAGCGACGACGGGCGCGTGCCGGGCAGCGTGGCATCGGGTTTCAGGCGCGCGACCAGCCCGATGCCGGACACGTCGTTCTTCACGTCCGCGACCACCGACGGCATCTGCCGGTCGGGCTTCGTGACGGTGCGGCCGGTGAGGCTGTCGTAGCAGGCCAGGCGCTTCGGGTCGTCCTCCAGCGACTTGCATTCGTCCAGGTCGAGCGCATGGGCGGGGATCGTCCACGCGGCCGCGACGGCGAACGTCAACGCCTCGAGGGAACGACGGGGCGACGGGCTGCTGAGAGAATGCATCGAATGGCTCCTGAGTTGGGTACGGTGAAGATGGAATCGGTGACGTCGGGCGGCAGCGAGGGATCGGACCCGGCGAGCGATTCTCGCCGGGACGTCGGGCCCGGCACGGTCGGGATGCCGATCCGCGTGCGCACGCTCGGCTCGCAACCGTACGGGTCGACCCGCGAAGCGATGATCGGTTTCACGCAGTCGCGCGACGATGCGACGCCGGACGAGATCTGGCTGCTCGAACACGACGCCGTGTACACCTTCGGCCAGGCCGGACGGCCGCAACACCTGCACGGTCCGGTCGACATCCCGGTCGTCCACACCGAGCGCGGCGGCCAGGTCACCTATCACGGGCCCGGTCAGTTGATCGCCTATCTGCTGGTCGACCTGCGTCGCCGCGGCATCAAGGTCCGCGAGTTCGTTCAGCTCGTGGAACACGGTCTCGTCGAGGGACTCGCCGCGTATAATCTCGTCGCTTGCACGAAGCCCGGCGCGCCCGGCGTCTACGTCGCGGTCGACGGTTCGCTGCACAAGATCGCGGCGCTCGGTTTCAAGGTCGTCGCCGGGCGCACGTTCCATGGCCTCAGCCTCAACGTCGCGATGGACCTGACGCCGTACGCGGCGATCGACGCCTGCGGTTATCCGGGTCTCCGCAGCGTCGACATGCGGTCGCTCGGCGTCGAGGCGTCGCTGCCGGTGGTGGGCGAGCACGTCGCCGCCATCCTGATGCGCCGCATCGCCGAGGCGTCCCGATAGAAGGCATCCATGGATTCGTACGACCCGACCGTCAAGCAGAAGTCGCTCGAGAAGACCCGGCGCGCCTATGGCCGCATCCCGATCGCGGTCGAGCCGGCGGAACGCCTGCGAAAGCCCGACTGGATCCGCGTGCGCGCCGCCGGCGCCGCCTCCACGCAGCGCTTCAACGAGATCAAGCAGATCCTGCGCGAGCACCAGTTGCACACGGTGTGCGAGGAAGCGAGCTGCCCGAACATCGGCGAGTGCTTCGGCAAGGGCACCGCGACGTTCATGATCATGGGCGACAAGTGCACCCGGCGCTGTCCGTTCTGCGACGTGGGCCACGGCCGGCCCGACCCGCTCGACGTCGACGAGCCGGTCAACCTGGCCCGGACCATCGCCGCGCTGCGCTTGTCGTACGTGGTGATCACCAGCGTCGATCGCGACGACCTGCGCGACGGCGGCGCCCAGCACTTCGTCGACTGCATCCGGAAGACGCGCGAGCTGTCGCCGGCGACCCGGATCGAGATCCTCGTACCCGACTTCCGCGGTCGCATGGATCGCGCGCTCGAGATCCTCGAGGCGGCGCCGCCCGACGTGATGAACCACAATCTCGAGACGGTGCCGCGCTTGTATCGCGAGGCGCGTCCGGGGTCCGACTACGCGTGGTCGCTCAACCTGCTCAAGCGCTTCAAGGCGTCGCATCCCGACGTGACGACCAAGAGCGGGATCATGGTCGGTCTCGGCGAGACCGACGACGAGATCCTCCAGACGCTGCGCGACCTGCGCGCCCACGATGTCGACATGCTGACCGTCGGCCAGTACCTGCAGCCGTCCGCGCATCACCTGCCGGTGCGGCGCTACGTCCACCCCGACACGTTCGCGCGGTTCGAACGCGAAGCGTTGGCGATGGGCTTCGTCCATGCCGCGGTGGGGGCGATGGTGCGGTCGTCGTACCACGCGGACCGGCAGGCGCACGACGCCGGCATCCTGCCGCTCGGACAGGCGGCCTGATGCGACCGGGCAGCAGCGGTCCCGCGGCGCGCCTGCTGGCGGGGCTGGGCGCGTTGGTGCTGGCCGGCTGCGCCGCCCTGAACGGGGCGTCCGGCAATTTTGATCGGCCGGTCGAGGTCAAGCTGATCGCGTTCAACGATTTCCACGGCAATCTCGAAGCGCCGCGGGCCACGATCCGCGCGCCCGAAGGCGGCCTCTCGCCCGGCCAGGAAGCGCGCGACGTCAACGTGCCGGCCGGCGGCGCCGCCCGCTTCGCGACGCTCGTGCGGGTCCTCGCGGGCCGCAATCCCAACCATGCGATCGTCTCGGCGGGCGACATGATCGGCGCCAGTCCGCTGGTGTCGGCGTTGTTCCTCGACGAGCCCACGATCGAGGCGATGAACCTGATCGGCGTCGACTTCAACGCGGTCGGCAACCACGAGTTCGATCGCGGTATCGCGGAGCTGAAGCGCAAGCAGAACGGCGGCTGCGAGCGCTTCGTGGTGTCCTTGGAGCCGTGCCGCGCCGGCCACCGCTTCGAGGGGGCGAAGTTCCAGTATCTGGCCGCCAACGTCGTCGACCGGGCGACCGGGCAGACGATCTTCCCGGCCTACGGCATCAAGACCTTCGAAGGCGTGCGGGTGGGCTTCATCGGCCTCACGCTCAAGGGCACCGACCAGATCGTCGACCCGACCGGCATCGCGAGCGTCGAGTTCACCGACGAGGCGACGGTGATCAACGCCCGCGCGGCCGAACTGCGGGCGCAGGGCGTCAACGCGATCGTGGTCCTGATCCACGAGGGCGGCTACTCGAAGGCCCGCCTCAACGAACAGGGCTGCCCGGGGCTGACCGGCGACATCCTGCCGATCCTCGACAAACTCGACGCGACCGTCGACGTCGTCGCTTCGGCCCACACCCATCAGCCCTACGTGTGCAACTACCGCGGCTTCCTGCTGACGAGCGCCGCGTCGTACGGCCGGCTGATCACCGACATCGACCTCGAACTGGATCGTCGTTCGGGACGGGTGGTCCGCAAGACGGCGGTCAATCGCGTGGTCGCGAGCGAGGGGTTCGGCGACGTGACCGAACAGGCCGGCTATGCGCTGCCGGACCGCGAGCCGGTCATGGCGTCGCACGTCGACGGCTACGCGACGCGCGTGTCGCCGTTCGCCAATCGCCGGGTCGGTACGGCGCAGGCGACGCTCAGCAGTCGCGAGGACGCGGCGGGACAGTCGCCGCTCGGCAGCATCCTCGCCGATGCCGACCTCGAGGCGACGAAGCCGGTCGGCGCGCGCATCGCGTTCCTGAACCCGGGCAGCGTGCGGGCACCGATCGAGCCGGCAGCGGACGGTGCGGTCACCTACGGGGCCCTGTTCCGCAGCCAGCCGTTCGGCAACAATCTCGTGACGATGACGCTGAGCGGCGCCCGCATCCAGGCGCTGCTCGAGCAGCAGTGGCTGCCGACGCGGCAGCAGGCGCAGATCCTCCAGGTGTCGCAGGGCTTCGCCTACGCCTACGACGTCGGTCGCCC
This sequence comes from Betaproteobacteria bacterium, assembly GCA_903644065.1. GTDB lineage: Bacteria > Pseudomonadota > Gammaproteobacteria > Burkholderiales > Burkholderiaceae_D > CAHJXF01. The sequence continues at coordinate 3,420 of CAHJXF010000144.1, read as the reverse complement.
GCTGGGCTCGCGCGTGGTGGCGTCCACGATGCGACTGGACGGCAGACCGATCGACCCGGCGATGGACTACCGCGTCACCGTCAACAGCTACATGGCGAGCGGCGGCGACGGCTTCACGGTGTTGATGGAAGGTCGCGACAAGGTGACCGGCCTGATCGACGTCGACGCGGCCGAAGCCTACTTCGCCGCGCGACTGCCGATGCCGTCGCCGGCGGCCGGACGGATCACGCTGGCCCGCTGACGCTCGTTCAGCGTGGCGCCGGCAACGGCGCGAACGCCTGGCGCGCCAGCAGCAGCTGGCGCTTGATGGCGAAGTCGAAGAGGGCGATCTGGCGTTGCACGCCTTCCTCGATGACGGTGGCGATGGTGCCCGGCTCGAGCGCCAGATAGGCGTCGGCCTCGCCGTGGGTCTGGCGGATCTCCATGCCGGCGCGGCGCGCGATGCGGATCATGGCGCGGTTCTCGCTCAGGCAGTGCATGAACAGCGACGAGATGCCGAAGTTGCGCGCATGCGCGGCGGCGCGCACGAACAGTGCGGTGCCCAGCCCTTGGCCACGGGCGTCGGCGGCGACGGACAGGCCGAACTCCGCGGTCTGTCCGAGCGATGCCGGCGTGGCGGCGGGGCGCGTCACCGGCGCGAAGTGGCCGGCGGCCGCGAGCACCAGGCCGTCGTCGAAGACGCCGAAGATCGTGTCGGTCCGCCAGTCGATGCCGGCGACGTAATGCTCGATCGCCGCATCCGACAAAGGGCTGCCGAAGCGCAGGTAGCGGTCCTCGGCTGCGAGACGCAGCAAGTGCGCGAGAAACAGCGACCGCTCGCTCGCGTCGAGCTCGCGGATCGGGGTGGCGTGCGCCACGGGCACGGCGGCCGGTCGGGGCCGGGTCAGGTCTTTTACGGTGGAGTCCATCCCGCATTATCCGATGCTGCACTGCAAGATGACAAGCGCTGCGACGGGTCAGGCGGCGAGCGGCTCGGTGCGACGGCGCGGTAGCGCTTCGAAGGTCCGGCGGATGGCGACGAGGGCTTCGTCGACCTGCGCGGCGCTGATCGTCAGCGGTGGCGCGAAACGCACGACGGTGTCGTGGGTGTCATTCGACAGGATGCCGGCCGCCATCAGGCGTTCGCAGACGTTTCGGGCCGACACCGTCGACGGGTCGAACTCGACGCCGATCAGGAGACCCTGCCCGCGAATCGCCGAGATGGCGCTGCAGTCGATCGCTCGCAGGCCCGCGGCGAGGCGCTCGCCCATCGCGGCCGCGTTCTCCGACAGTCGCTCGCGGACCAGCACGTCCAGCGCCGCGTGTCCGACCGCGGCGGCCAGGGGGTTGCCGCCGAAGGTGCTGCCGTGGTCGCCCGGTGCGAAGACGTCCATGACATCCGATCGGGCGAGGAACGCCGAGACCGGCAACAGTCCGCCGCCGAGCGCCTTGCCGAGCGTGAGGCCGTCGGGCCGGACGCCGTCGTGATCGCCCGCCAGCAGTCGGCCGGTGCGACCGAGCCCGGTCTGCACTTCGTCGAGAACCAGCAGCACGTCGTGGCGCCGGCAGATGGCGGCGCATGCCGCGAGGTAGCCCGGCGGCGGCACGATGATCCCCGCTTCGCCCTGGACCGGTTCGACGATGAAGGCCGCGGTCCCGGGCCCGATCGCCCGCTCGAGCGCGTCGGCGTTGCCGAACGGCACCTGACGGAATCCGGGCGCGAAGGGGCCGAATCCGTCGCGGTACTGCGCTTCGCTCGAGAAGCCGACGATGGTCGTGGTCCGCCCCGCGAAATTGCCTGCGCAGACGATGATCTCCGCGCGGTCGGCGGGCACGCCCTTGACCCGATACGCCCATTTGCGGCAAGCCTTGACGGCCGTCTCGACGGCTTCCGCCCCGGTATTCATCGGCAGCGCCCGATCCATGCGCGTCACGGCGCACAGGCGCTCGAGGAAGGGGCCGAGGCGGTCCGTGTAAAAGGCGCGCGACGTGACCGCGAGCCGGGCGGCCTGCGCGGTGAGCGCCGCGACGAGCGCCGGATGCCCGTGGCCGAAACTCACGGCCGAATACGCGGACATCATGTCCGTGTAGCGGCGGCCGTCGGTGTCCCACAGGTGAACGCCTTCGCCGCGCGTCAGTTCGACGGACAGGGGCTGGTAGTTGCGAGCGCTGTAGCGCTGCTCGAGTGCGGTGGCGGACATCGGAGTCTCCGGGCTGGTCGAATGTCGATGATAGGCAACCGCGCGGTTAATATCCTTGCAAACTGTGCGCCAAACGACCGCGATGTCGAATTGCCGGTGCATCGTTCGAACAAAAGGAGAACGAATCGTGCAAACGTCACTCGACCCGGCGGACCTGCGCATCCTCGCCTGCCTGCAACAGGACGGCCGCGCCTCCCATGCCCGCTTGTCGGAAGTGGCCCACCTGTCGGCGCCGCAATGTTTCCGTCGCGTGCGGCGACTCGAGGAAGGCGGTGTCATCGAGGGCTACCGGACGTTGCTCAGCCGTGAACGCATTGGGCTGGGTGTGCTCGCGTTCGTCAGCGTGACGCTCGGCGGCGGCCGGGCGCAGGACATCGTGCAGTTCCGCCGGGTGGTGGCGGAGATTCCGCAAATCCTCGAGTGTCACGTCGTGACCGGTGAAGCCGACTTCCTGCTGAAGGTCGTCGCGGCCGATCTCCAGGCTTTTTCCACGTTCCTGCTCGAGCGCCTGGCGCAGAACTTCGATTTGGTCACCACCCGCTCGGAGGTTTCCCTCGAGCAGATCAAGGGCACGACGGCGTTGCCGCTGCCGTTGCCGAAAGTCGATTGACGTGCACGAACCCGCATCGCGCCGCGTCGTCGCGTTGACAACGGCCGGATCTACCCCGATAATTAGCGGTTCCCCTCGGAGGGGTGCCCGAGTGGTTAAAGGGGGCAGACTGTAAATCTGTTGGCCTTGCGCCTACGTTGGTTCGAATCCAACCTCCTCCACCAGGTTCAACGCAGTGGGCGGGGCTTCCACGAAGTCCGCGAAGCGCGCGGCACGGGGAACGAAGCGGTTCGAATTCTCGACGTGCGGGTGTAGCTCAATGGTAGAGCAGAAGCCTTCCAAGCTTATGACGAGGGTTCGATTCCCTTCACCCGCTCCAGTGGACCCACCCGTTGCGGCGCCCCGTCTTCATTGAGTTCACATCGATTTTCAGCCCTTGTAGCTCAGTGGTAGAGCACTCCCTTGGTAAGGGAGAGGTCGCGTGTTCGATCCACGCCAAGGGCACCACCGATCGGCATGTTCTCCGGGCGGGCAACGCGACCCGGTGGAATGCAACCCCGGACTCGGCAGTCGAGGTCCTAACAATCTAAAGAGCGACATCGCAGGAGCGACCATGGCAAAAGGCAAATTCGAACGGACGAAGCCGCACGTGAACGTGGGGACGATCGGGCACGTGGATCATGGCAAGAC
>CAHJXF010000143.1 GCA_903644065.1 Betaproteobacteria bacterium | reverse complement strand
CCGACCCCGTCCGCACCCGGCACGAACGGCAGGGTCGCCGCCGCACTGTAGTGCGTGCCCGACGCGCGCATGCGAGTCAGGTGGCTGAGCGCGGCGGCGCGCATGCGGACCAGGCACTGCGACGGGCCCGGTCGCGGCTCCCGGAAGTCACCGTAGACCGGCGCGGCACCGGCGCGCTCGACGATCGCCGCCTTCATCCTGCGACGCCCGACGGAATGGCGAGCGGTCGGGCCGCGAGCGAACGGCGCCTGCCGCCCGGCCGCCTCGCGATCGTCGCCGGCAAGCGGGAAGACCGATCGACCCGGGAGCCGATCGGCTCGCCCGCGATCACGGCTTGAACGTGTCGCCGCCCAGGACCACGCCCTCGCGCCGCGGGTCCGTGCCGCCCTGCAGCGCCGCGCTGCCGTTGACCTGCACCTTCACGATGCTGTTGACGCCGCTCGCCTGCGCGCCGGTCGACACCGTGTGACCCAGCGCCCGCAGGCCGCTGATCAGCGGATCGTTGGCGCCGTTGTTGGTCAGGTCCACGTTCGGATGCTCGCCGCCCACCGACGTGGTGGGACTGTTGCTCGCGCCGAAGTCGATCAGGCCGGACGACTGCTGCGCGTCGAGCCCCCAGTCGAGCACGCCGACCAGCGTCTTCAGCACGTACTGCGGAATCGTCCCCCCGCCCGGCGACCCGGTCGCCATCAGCACTTCGCCGCGACTGCCGTCGGCGTTCATGCGGAACACCAGCGTGGGCGCCATCGAGCTGCGCGGCCGCTTGTTCGGCGCGACGCGGTTGGCGATCAACACGCCGCTCGCATCGGTCGGCGCCGCCGAGAAGTCGGTCAGCTGGTTGTTGAGCAGGAAGCCGTGCGTCATGTGGAACGATCCCATGCTCGACTCGACGGTGGTGGTGGCCGTCAGCACGCTGCCGTCGGCGTCGACGATGGTGAACTGGTTGGTGCCGTGCTCGATCGTCGTGTTGTCGACGCCGAGCGGGACCGGGCCGAGGTTGCCCGGCTGCGCGGTGCCGATGCTGGTGCCGAAGTTGATCAGCCCCGCGCGGCCGCGCAGGTACGGCTTGTTGAGCAGCGTGTCCACGGTGCCGCCCGGCAGCGGCACGAAGTCGGTGTCGGCCACGTACTTGTCGCGGTCGGCATAGGCGAGGCGTTCGGCCTCGCTGATCAGGTGGACGCCGAGCACCGTCGGATGGCCGCCTTCGCCGTCGATCGCCGTCGGCTTGTTGATCTGCAGGTTGAAGTTCTCGAGGATGCCGAGCGCCGACGCGACCGTGATGCCGCCCGAGGTGGGCGGACCCATGCCGCAGACGTAGTAGGCGCGATAGGTGGTGCAGACCGGGTCGCGGCGCTTCGCCTGGTACGCGGCGAGGTCGGCCAGCGTCGTCTTGCCGGGGGTCGTCGGCGTGCCGTCGGTCGCGGCGCTGACCGCGATCTTGGCCACGATGTCGGCCGCGATCGGGCCCGTCATGATCGCGTCGGCGCCGCCGTTGGCGAACGACGTCAGCGACTGCGCGTAGGCCGGATTGGTCAGCACCGTGCCGAGCGCCTTCGGCGTGCCGTCGGCGTTGAAGAAGTACGCGGTCGCCTCGGGGTCGCGCTTCAGGCTGGCCGCGTTGGCGACGATCGCCGCGGCGAGGCGCCCGCCGATCTTGAAGCCGTTGGTCGACAGCGAGACGGCGTCGCCGAACAGGTCCTTGAAGGCCAGCTTGCCGTGGTCCTTCTGCACCGCCTCGATCAGGCGCGGCACGCCGATCGTCCCGATCGAGCGGCCGCTGGCGCGGGCGTTCGGCTTCGGCACCGTCTGGTTGCTGGTGTCGTCGATGTAGCGCAGGTAGTTGACGGTCGCCGCCGCCGGCGCCGACTCGCGGCCGTCGTAGGACTGCACCGTCTTCGCCTTCGCGTCGTAGTACAGCATGAAGCCGCCCGAGCCGAGGCCGGTCGCCTCGGGCACCGTGAGGCCGAGCACGGCCTGCACCGAGACCGCGGCATCGGCCGCGCTGCCGCCGCGCAGCAGCGTGGCGCAACCGGCGGCGCTGGCGAACGCGTTCGATGTCGTGACCATGAAGTTGCGCGCGTAGACCGCCTTCAGGCCGGTGCGATAGCCCGACGCGGGCTCCGGCAGCGCGGGATCGCCCGGCAGGTTCGAGCCGATCGTGACGCTGGTGCCGTCGGTCGCGAGCGCGACGCAGTTGGCGGCGACGGGCGCGACGACCGCGGCCGGTGGCGTGCCGTCGTCGTGGCCGCAGGAACCGAGCAGGGCACTGCCGGCGAGCAGCACGAGGGACGGGGCTCTGAGGTGCTTCATGGACATCGACTTCCTTTCGGTGACGGGGCGGTAGCGTGAAGATCGGACGAAGCTTAGCGCCGTTCGACGACGCGACGCGCGGATCGACGCGGTATCGTGCGGCTCGTTCCCGATTCCTTCGACCGATCGACCATGTTCCAGACCCCTGCCGCGCACGACCCCGGGATGGCTGCCGCCAACGGCGTCGACCTTTGCTACCAGACCTTCGGCGACCCCGCGAAGCCCGCGATGCTGCTCGTGATGGGACTCGGCACGCAGATGCTCGGCTGGGACGAGGTGTTCTGCGCCCAGCTGGCCGACCGTGGCTTCCACGTGATCCGCTTCGACAACCGCGACATCGGCCGGTCGACCTGGTTCGACCACGAGGACGTGCCGAGCCCGATGGCGCTGATCGCGAAGATGGCGATCGGCCTGAAGCCCAAGGTGCCGTACACGATCAAGGATATGGCGGCCGACGCCGTCGGCCTGCTCGACGCGCTCGGGATCGGCCGGGCGCACATCGTCGGCGCGTCGATGGGCGGCATGATCGGCCAGCAGATGGCGATCGACCATCCCGGGCGCTGCACGAGCTTCACGTCGATCATGAGCACGACCGGCGACCCCAAGCTGCCGTCGCCGAAACCCGAGGCCACCGCGTTGCTCACCGCCAAGCCGCCGGCGGACGAGGAGGCCTTCATCGTCTTCTACCGCCAGTTGATGAAGGTGCTGCGCGCCGGCGACTTCCCGGAGGACGAGGCGCTCGACGCGCCGCACGGGCGGGCTTCGTGGAAGCGCGGGTACCACCCGGCCGGCACCGGCCGTCAGCTCGCGGCCATCATCGCGTCCGGCAACCGCACGAAGGCGCTCGGCGGCGTCCGCGTGCCGACGCTGGTGATCCACGGCCGACCCGATCCGCTGGTGACGGTGGAAGGCGGCATCGCGACCGCGGCCGCCATCCCCGGCGCGAGACTGATGATCGTGGAGCGCATGGGACACGCGTTGCCGCTGTCGATGTGGGGCACGCTGATCGACGCCATCGCGACGCACGCGGGCGGGTCGACCGACACCCGCTCGGCCCCGTTGGAGGCCGGCCGCTCGTAGTCGTCGTCGCGATGGCCCGGCATCACGAAGGCCAGCACCAGGCCGATCACGAACGGCACGGCGATCACGATCAGGCCCCAGATCGACCACGCGCGCTGCACCCGGTCGAAGTGCGCGACGCTGTCCCAGCGACGGTTCTTCCACGCCCACTCGCGTCCCTTGACGCCGAGCAGGATGGCGATGACGAAGCCGAGCCCCGGCACCAGCGCGAGCAGCGCGATCCACGTGCCGTTGAACGGGCCCCACAGCCAGCTCAGCAGGAAGCCGCCCCAGCACCAGCCCCCGACGCCGTCGGGGAGGGTGGCCGCGACGGTCGCGGGCGGCTGCGGGGCGCCGCAGCGAGGGCACGTCGTCGCGGTCTCGTGCAGCGTCTGTCCGCAACTTCGGCACTCGATCATCGCCTGCCCCGTCGTGTCCGCTGGCTCGGCGTGGCCGAGATCCGCGGCATCGACCGGCCGCGCGTCGTCACCTTAGCGCGAACCCGCCGCGCTTTCCAACGCGCTCGACGATTGTCGACGGTTTGAGCGAACCGTGATCGCGACGCGGGCTGACGGTCGACGGAACGCTTTTTCTCTCCGCTGCGGAGCGCCACGAAAAAGCCGGCACGAGGCCGGCTTGATCGACGGGTCGGAAACGCTCAGCGAGGTCGGCGACGACCGATGGCCAGGGCGAGGCAACCGATCGCCAGCAACGCGATCTCGCCGGGTTCGGGCACCGCGGCGCGCGTGATGAAGTTGATGCTGCCGAAGAACCTGCCGATGTTGTCGCCGTAGGCCGACGGCGCGCCGGCGTAGCCGTCGGCGTCGGAGATGCCGAGGAACAGCATGACGGCGCCGTCCGGTACGAAGAAGGTCTGCTGCGCGCCGCTACCGTCGCCGGTCAGGCCGTCGCCGATGAAGAACACCTGCTGCAGCAGCGGGGCGTACGACGGCAGTCCGGTGCCGACCCGCGTGTAGTCGATCAGCGCCGGCTTGCCGACCTGGTTGGCGCCGAGGAAGACGCCGGTGATGTAGCCGGCGCCCGGCGCGACGATGCCCGACAACGTCCGCGTGCCCGTGTTGGTCGAGATCGGCACGACCGACGATCGAACGTTCGTCGATCGCGCGCTCGCCGACGCCGGGGCCGCCGCGCCGGCGCCGTCCGCGTCGTTGTAGTCGGCGCCGCCGTCCAGCGAGATCACCTGGTTCGACGAGCCGAGCGTGAAGGTGAAACCGGTGGTGGCCGTGGGCAGCACCACCATCGTCGGCTGACCGGCGACGACGGCGTTGGGGTTGTCCGCGTTGTAGATCGCGGCGCCGGCGTCGATCGTGACGGGCAGCGGCGCGGCGCTGGCCGTCGCGACGACCAGCGGCAGCACGAAGAGGGCGGTCAGGCGCGAGAGGAGCGGATGGAGGAGACGCATGACGGAACCTTCGAAGTGGGTCGGGCGCGAACCGGGCAACCTGGAGCAACGTCCGTGCCACGCCCGTCCCGCTTTGTGCGGAGGGGTCCGCGCAGCGTCGATGCGGTTCGCTTCGGCGCAGGGGCGGCCCTATGAAGACCGGGCGCCGGGACATCGATCGCCGTCGCTGCGACGTCCTCGTCCGGTGCAGCGGGCTTCGCGGTGGAGATCGCCCGCGCGTCGCTCGTGTAAAGCGCTTCGACAGGAACGACGGGATCGATTCGCCGGTGCACGGCGGACCGATTTCCATCGGCGTGCTGCGAACTCGAGGAGGTCGCGGCCGCATCGCCGTGCCGGCCGCGCGGCGATCGGCGCGTCAGCGCGTCAGCGCGTCACCGCACCAGGGGCGTCAGCGCACCAGGGGCGTCAGCGCACCACGGGCTCGTCCACGATCGCGGCGATCCGCGTCCTGAGCTTCCGCAACGCCGCGAGCTCCGCACGCGGCGGCTGCAGCATCGGCCACAGCAACGCGAGGAGGCCGTCGGCGGCGGCGTCGATGTCGATCGGCTTCCGGGCCCCCACCGCCTCCCAGAGGATGTGCTCCATGGGTCCGTAGACCAGCGAACGCAGCAGGCGGAGCGGGACGTCGTCGCGAATCTCGCCGCTCGCCCGACCCCGCGCCAGCAGGGCCATCAGCGGCGCCGTGTAGCGGCGCTGCAGCGGCACCAGCTGGTCGCCGAGCGGCTGGCCCTTCGCCCGGCCTTCCGACAGGACCAGCGCGCACAGGCCGGTGCCCTGCACGAGGAACAGGTGCAGGTGGGCCCGCACCGTGTAGGCCAGTTGCGCGCGGATGGACTGCTTGCGCGGCATGCCGTCGTCGACCCGCGCGATGATCTCGTCGTACCAGTCCTCGACGACCCGCAGGCACAACGCGCGCTTGCCGCTGAAGTAGGTGAAGATCGTCGCTTCGGATACGCCCAGCCTTTCTGCGATCTCGGTCATGGTCGCCGCTTCGTAACCGCGGTCGGCGAACACCGCCCGGCTCGCGTCGAGGATCTCGCGGACGCGACGGACGGACTTGGCGCCGGACGGGACGCGGCGCGGCGGTCGGGCGGGTCGAGGAGTGCGGGGCACGGGCATCGGCGCGGTCGAAGGGCGAATGTGAGAGTAGCTCAGGAACGTGCGGCAGCTTCGCGCACGGTCGCGCGGCGACACACTTATCGGAGGCATGAGCGGCACTGTAACCTCCTGCGACACTGTTCGAAGCAGGTTGTGAGTCGAGCTCAATCCTGTCATCATCGTCGCCGGCGACGCAGATCGCCGCGTTCGCGGTTCGTCCGCACGAATTTGTCCAGGAGATGCGATGTCCTTCGTACCGGCCCTCTCGTTCGACCTCGGCGACGACATCGCTTCGATGCGCGAGACGATCCGGGACTTCGCCGCCGCCGAGATCGCGCCGCGCGCCGCGGCGATCGACAGCGACAACCTGTTTCCGGCCGACCTGTGGCAAAAGCTCGGCTCGCTCGGCCTGCACGGCATGACGGTGCCCGAGGAATACGGCGGCACCGACCTCGGCTACCTCGCGCACATCGTCGCGATGGAGGAGGTCTCGCGGGCTTCGGCGTCGGTGGGCCTGTCGTACGGTGCCCACTCCAACCTGTGCGTCAACCAGCTGCGGCGCAACGGGACCGACGAGCAGAAGCGCCGCTACCTGCCGAAGCTGGTTTCGGGCGAGCACGTCGGCGCGCTCGCGATGAGCGAGCCGGGCGCGGGGTCCGACGTCGTCAGCATGAAATTGCGCGCCGACCGGGTCGGCGGGGAGTCGGGCGACCGCTACCGCCTCAACGGCTCCAAGATGTGGATCACCAACGGCGGCGACGCGGACACGATGATCGTGTACGCCAAGACCGATCCCGACGGCGGCTCGCGCGGCGGGTCGTCGTCGATCACCGCGTTCATCGTCGAGAAGGGCGCGAAGGGCCTGTCGTACGGCAGCAAGCTCGACAAGCTCGGCATGCGCGGCTCCAATACCTGGCCGATCTTCTTCGACGACTGCGAGGTGCCGGCCGAGAACGTGCTCGGCTCCGTGGGCGGCGGCGTGAAGGTGCTGATGTCCGGCCTCGACTACGAGCGGGCGGTGCTGTCCGGCGGGCCGCTCGGCATCATGGCCGCGTGCATGGACGTCGTGGTGCCGTTCGTCCACGAGCGAAAGCAGTTCGGCCAGAGCATCGGCGAATTCCAGCTGATGCAGGGCAAGCTGGCCGACCTGTACACCACGTGGCAGGCGTCGCGGGCCTACGTGTACGCGGTGGGCGCCGCCTGCGACAAGGCGGATCACGCGCGGACGTTGCGGAAGGACGCCGCCGGCGCCATTTTGTATTCGGCGGAGAAGGCGACGTGGATGGCCGGCGAGGCGATCCAGGTGCTCGGCGGCGTCGGCTACACGAACGAGTACCCGACCGGGCGGCTGTGGCGCGACGCCAAGCTCTACGAGATCGGGGCGGGCACCAGCGAGATCCGGCGCATGCTGATCGGTCGCGAGCTGTATTCGGAGAGCATGTGACGCATTCGATGTCGTGCGGCGACGACCGGGCCCCATCGGCTTCGGTATCGAGGAACATTGGGTCCCGGCCTGCGCCGGGATGACCTGGACGAGATGGATTCGCTCGACGATCTCTTCGCCAACAACGTGGCCTGGTCCGACGCGCGGCTCGCCGACGATCCGGCGTTCTTCGAGCGTCTGGCGAAGCTGCAGGCGCCGCGTTACCTGTGGATCGGCTGCAGCGACAGCCGCGTGCCGGCCAACGAGATCATCGGGCTCGATCCGGGCGAGGTGTTCGTGCATCGCAACGTCGCCAACGTGGTCGCGCACTCCGACCTCAATTGCCTGTCCGTGCTGCAGTTCGCGATCGACGTGCTGAAGGTGGAGCACGTGATGGTCGTCGGTCATTACGGCTGCGGCGGTGTCCACGCGGTCGCGGAGAACCAGTCGATCGGCTTGGCCGACAACTGGTTGCGGCATGTCGAGGACGTCGCGTTGAAGCACTGCGACCTGCTCGAGGCGCAGTCGGGTCCCGCGGAGCGCGATGCGCGCCTGTGCGAGCTCAACGTCGTCGAGCAGGTCGGCAACGTGTGCCGCACGTCGATCGTGCGTCAGGCCTGGGAGCGTGGTCAGTCGATCGAGGTGCACGGGCTGGTCTTCGGCCTGCGCGACGGGCTGCTGCGACGGCTCGGCTCCAGCGTGGCCGCGGTGACGGACTGGCAGCCGTATTACCACCAGGCCGTCGCGGAGATCGACGACGAGGACAAGTCGTTCGTGCGAACCGGCCTCGGCCCGTGAAGATCCGCGCGTGAAGATTTCGTATGACGATCCGCACATGAAGATCCGCGCATGAAGCTCGTTTCGAAGCTCGACCTCCGCTCCGCCGAGTTCAGGGCCAACGCCGCCGCGATGAAGGCGGCGGTCGACGACCTGCGCGTACAGGCGACGCGGGCCGAGGCCGGCGGCGGCGCCACGGCCCGCGCGCGGCACGAG
>CAHJXF010000142.1 GCA_903644065.1 Betaproteobacteria bacterium | reverse complement strand
CGTCGACCAGCACGCCGGCGCGGCGCGTCGGCTCGGCGGCGTTCGTTCGCTCGGCGTCGGTCGCAGCCATCGGCCTCGGTGCTCATCGTTGCGCTGCCTCGTCCACATCGCGGTGGAAGTCTCGGACTCGTCCGCGCCCCATGCTTCGGGCCGGAGGTCGAGACGATTATGTGCAGCGCCCTCGGCGATGTCGCCTCACTTTTCGTGCGCGGTCATTAAGCTGGTGTTAAGCATGCGGAGGCGTGCCGCAGCCGGGCGACGCCGGGGCGGATGGCGGATCGTCCAGGGGATGGACGGGGAGGCGACGGACGACCGGCGCGGCCGCCCGGGCCGACGCGTCGGTCAGAAGTTGACGCGCGCCGTCACTTCGTAGGTCCGCAGCGGCGCGATCAGCACCTGGGTCGTCGCCCGTCCACCGTAGGTCGCATAGAGCTTGTCGGTGAGGTTGCGGACGCGGAACGACAGCAGCGCCGGACGGATGAAGTAGTTGATCGCGGCATCGGCCGTGGTGAAGCCGTTGATGCGGATCGTGTTCGCGTTGTCGGTGAACATCGACGACGTGTGGTTGACCCCCACGAAAACCTCCGACGGCAGTCCCGGGATGCGATAGGTGGCGAACAGGTTGGCGACGCGCTCGGGGACGTTGGGCGGCGTGTCGCCCGCGCGCGAGACGCCGCCGCCTTCGATCAGGTTGTCGAACTTGGCCTTCAACGCCGCGTAGTTGCCCTGCAGCGCCAGCTCCGGCGTCACGCGCCACGCCGCATCGAGCTCGACGCCGTGCGACGACTGCCGGCCGTTGTTGACCGTCACGTTGGGATTGTTCTCGTCGCGCGACAGCACGTTGTCGAGCGTGATCTTGTAGACCGCGACGGTGCCTTCCAGGCGGTGGTCGAGCCAGCTCTGCTTCAAGCCCGCCTCGAATTGCTTGCCGCGCGACAGCGGGAACGGCGCGGCGCTCGCGGACAACAGGAACGGCGTCGACACCGGGATTGTGGCGTTCGAGTACTGCGCATAGAAGTTCGCCTCGGGCGTCAGCGCGTAGACCACGCCGGCGCGGTGCGAGTTGGTGTTGTAGTTGGTCTCGAACGCGGTGAAGGTGGCCGTGTTCAGGTCGCGGATGCTGCGACCGACGTTGATATGGTCGTGGCGAAAGCCGAGCACCGCGGTCAGCGCGTCGGTCACCTTGAACGCGTCCTCGACGAAGGCAGCACCGTCCTTGACGTCGGACGTCGTGTCGGTGCGGTTGCCGCCGCCGACGCTCAAGCCCGGGTCGTCGTTGAAATAGCCGGTGTTCGGGTCGTTGGCCGTCACGCGCAGGCCGGCGAGCGTCGTCGCGCTGCCGTTCGAGAAGCGACGCGCACTGTCGAAGCCGCTCTTGCCGTATTCGCCGCCGACGACCAGCCGGTTCTCGTGACCGAACAGCGACGTGCGCTGGCTCGCGTCGAAGCGGTCGAAGAAGTAGTTCTGGTTGTGCGTGATGTACGTCTGGTCGCGGTTGATCAGGCCCGGCGCGACGAAGACCGCGCTTTCGGAGTTCTTGAACGAGCGATAGGCGTGATTGACGGTCGTGTCGTTGCGCAGCGTCCACTCGGACGTCAGCTGATGCGTCAGCCGCGCGTGCCCCGTGTAGGTCGACGACGAGTTGTCGTCGTCGAGCACGTTGTAGTTGTTGTGCGCGATCTCCTCGTCGAGGACCAGCCCGCCGGGAGCGCTGACGACGTTGGTCGGCCGTGTCGCGAACGCGGACGGCACCAGCGGCGTGCCGAAGTAGCCCTGGTTGTCGTCGTGCAGGTAGTCGACCGTCAGGTCGAGTCGCGTCGCGGGTGTGAAATCGAAGCGGACGCCGGTCGTCAGGTGGTCGATCTTCTCGCCGTCGCGCGCGACCGTGCCCACCTTGCCGTCGTTGTGGCTGAAGTCGACGCGATAGGAACCGATGTCGCCGAACGGATTGCCCAGGCCCACGCCGACGCGGACCGAGCCGTAGCTGCCGTACGACAGCAGGGCTTCGCGACTCACCACGGCGCGATCCGGCCGCTTGGTGACGAAGTTGACGATGCCGCCGATCGCCGTATCGCCGTCGAGGACCGACGCGGGTCCCTTGAGCACTTCGATGCGCTCGTAGTTCCACGTGTCCTCGATGCGGTTGACCGTGCCGGCACCGGAAGTCCTCACGCCGTCGTAGAGATAGAGCACGTTGGTGAAGCCGCGCATCGACAGCGTCGTCGGAGCGGACGGCGGGTTGCCGCCCGTGACGCCGGCCACGCTGCGCAGCGCCTCGGTGAAGGTCCGCTCGCCGCGCTGCTGCATGGTCTCCTGCGTCAGGATGTTGACGGTCGCCGGTGTCTCGCGCGGGGTCAGGCCGAGACGCGTCGCCGTGCCCGCGGTGGGGCCGTCGAGTTGCAACGTGTCGTTGTCGCGTCGACCTTCGACGCTGACCGCGTCGAGCGGCACCGCCGACGGTTCGGCCGCGCCGGCCTGCACGGCGGCTGCCGCGACGGTGGCGACGAAGGTAGTTCTGAAGACGACACGCATGACCTGTTCCTGTTTCCGGGTGGTGGTTGAATGAATGGGATCGGCCGGCGCGGCGTCAGGCGACCTGATAGCGGCGCAGGCGCCACACGCCCAGCGCCAGCAAGGCCAGCGCGGGCAGCAGCAAATGCAGCAAGGCGACGCCCGCGAGCCGCGTGGCGGTCGCGCGGTCTTCCTCGCGCCACGCGTAGACCGGCATGGCCGCGTAGTCGGCCGGCGTGAGTGCCAGCCCGTCCTCGATGCGCGGAAAGAAGAACGCCTTCCACGCGCGGTGGTAGTCGTCGACGAGCGACATGAAGTGCGCGTGGCGGCGCTCGCCGTTGCCGGCCAGCGCGGTCATCGCCTCGTAGGCGACCGCGGCCGGCGAGACCGCCTCGTAGCGGGCCACCAGCGACTGCTGGCGCGCCTGTTGCGCGTCGAAGCCGCGCAGCTCGGGCTCGATGGCGTCGTCGACCTGCCGCTCGATGTGGTAGTTGGCGAGCGCCCTGCCCGCCAGCGCGATGTGCCCGTCCTTCGGCACCAGCAGTTCCGGCTTGCCGATGTGCGCGTAGTCGGTGGCCAGCAGCTTCGCGTTGCGGGCCATCGCGTCGGCGGTCACCACCCGGATGCGCGCGGCGAACTCGGTCCGCGACGGCGCCGGACTGATCGCGGTCACCGCCAGGTTGAGCAGCACCGGAACGACCAGCACCAGCACCACCCAGCCGATCACGAGGACCATCGCGTTGATCGCGGACGAGCGCCCGAACGCGTTGACCGCGACCACCAGCGCGAACCAGAACAACGCGTAGGCCCCGACCAGCAGGACCCACCACAGCGCGCTCGTGCCGGCCGCCAGCGTCTCGGCAGGCCGCGCGGCGAGCAGGGCCACGGCCGGTACCGCCATCGCCAGCCCCAGCAGCACCAGCGCGCGCGAGCCGACCTTGCCGAGCAGCAGCGTGCGCAGCGCCAGCGGTTGCGACAGCAGCAGTCGCAGCGTGCCGCTCTCGCGCTCGGCCGACAGCAGGTTGTAGCTGACCGCGAAGATCAGCAGCGGCAGCAGGTAGACGATGACGAAGGCCAGGTCGAAATGCCCGCTCAGCAGGTTCCACGGACTTTCGATGTCGTCGTCGTCGATGAACGACACACGGCTCTCGTAGCCCACCTTGAACTGGCTGGGAAAGAGGTCGGTCTGGCCGAGCGCCACCGGCGACAGCGGCGCGGCCGGCATCCACGCGTGATGGGCCCCGTAGCTGCCGCCCATGTGTTCGGGGTTCGCGGGGTTGCCGAACGGCGTGGCCGGTTCGGCGCCGCTCGTGATGCGTCGCAGGCGTTCGAGCTGACCGGCCCGCGTCGCGGCGTCGCTCCGCAGCAGCGCCGCCTGCGCGTCGCTGCGCGCCCGGGTCTGCACGATGCCGTTGTAGAGCGAGTAGCCGAGCAGCACGACGAACAGCGTGCCGGCCCACCACAGGCTGCGTTCGGCGAACAACAGCCGCAGCTCCTGGCGCAGAACCAGCCACAGGCGCCGGCCCTGTCCCGCCATGGCGTCGTCCGCGGCGGATGCCGTGTCGGCCGGTCTGTCGAGGCGCGTCATGGCGGGCGCTACAGCGCGCGCTGCCGCTTCGCGGCGACGAAGGCGAACGCTGCCGCGACGGCGAACGCGATCAGCAACGCGAGCGCCGCGCGCCATGCGTGGCGGAAGGCGAACCCGGCTCCCGGCGCGCGGTAGGCGAAAGGCGGCACCCTGGCCCAGAAGTCGGGTCCGGCCTGATACGCGAAGTGCTGGCCGCCGAGCGGGTCGGCGTGCTCGACGAGGTCGCGGCTGACGATGTCCTGGATCGTGCGGCGATGCCCCTCCGCCGCCGTCGTGAAATCGCGGTGATGCGCGAAATCGGTCCCGGCGAAGTCCATCGAGAACGCCCGGATGGCGAGCAACGGCAACGCGACGCCGCTCCATTCCTGCAGCGCCTGCTGACGTTCCCAGCTGTCCCACAGGCGGCCGAACTGACGGTCGTAGACGCCGTAGTTGGCGTGGTCGTCGAGTTGCAGCGCGATGCCCCACTTGTTGAGCGGAACCTCGGGTCCCCAGCGATCCGTCGTGCCGAACGCCTTCATCCAGGTCCGGTCGGAGGTCGCCTTCCAGTCCGCGGCCAGCGACTGGTCGAACTGCAGGCGGGTTGGGGTCGGATAGCGGACCCGGGCCACCTCGGACATCACGCGCGGCGCCATCACGGCCTGGCCGATCCACAAGGCCATCAACACCGTGATCGCGACGCGCGAGGTCGGCGCCAGTGCCGAGACGCCGAGCGTGAGGAAGACGAACGTCGCGAGATAGACGCCGTAGCCGGCCGCCAGCCCGGCGAAGCGCACCAGGGCATCGAGGCCACGACCCGGATCGGCACCCACCGTCACGGCGACGGCGGCCACCAGCGCGGCCGGCACCAGCAGCACGGCCAGGCACGCGGCCAGCGCGGTCGCCTTGCCGGCCAGCAACTGGAGCGGCGAGATGCCGAGGCTGAGCAGCTGGCGCAAGGTGCCCTGCTCCCGTTCGCTCGCGAAGGCGTTGAAGCCGAGCACGATCACGAGCAGCGGCCCGAGCACCTGCAGGACCCAGGCCGCCGACAGGTCGCCGAAGCGTTGCAGCCCGGTCGCGTCCTTGGCGGGGCGGAACTGCACCTCGCTCTGGCGATGGGCCTGCAGCCACACGGTGCTGCCGATGTAGGGATTGATGCCCGGATCGACGATGGCCAGCGCGGCCTCCGGCTTGAACGCGTGCATGCCCTGGTGCGCCGCGTCGTGCGGATGCCGGTAGCCCTGCTTCAACCAGTCCTGGTAGTCGAGCGCCTGACCGGCCGTCTGCTCGGCGCGGGCGTCGCGCTGCCGGTCGAAGCCGACGGCCAGCGCCACCAGCATCAGCACGACGACGGCACCGCCGGCCCACGGCAGCCGGCCGTCCCGCCACCGTTCACGCAGTTCCTTCAGCGTCAGGCGCAGGACCATGGTCAGGCCCGCATGTGCTGCAGGTACAGCGCTTGCAGGTCCGTGGCCGCGATCTGCGCACCGTCGAGGCTGTCGACCAGGCGACCGCGCTTCATGATGCCGATGCGGGTGGCGGTATGCCGCGCGTGGAACAGGTCGTGAGTCGTCGTCAGCACCGCCACGCCGCTGTCGCTGGCGCGCTTGAGCAGGTCGGAGAACTCGCTGGCGGCCTGCGGATCGAGTCCCGAGGTCGGTTCGTCGAGCAACAGGGCCTTCGCGTCCTTCGCCAGGGCCACGGCGATCCACACCTTCTGCCGCATGCCCTTGGAATAGGCCGCGACGCGCTTGTCGGCGGCCCCGGCGTCGAGTCCCACCCGCGCGAGCAACTCGAGCAGGCGGCCGCGGGCGATCTCGCGGCCGGACGCGAGGGCGGAGAAGTAGCGCAGGTTCTCGAGGCCGGTCAGGACGCCGTACAGCGCGACCTGTTCGGGAATGTAGGCGACGACGCGCTTGGTCGTGAGCGGGGACTGCGTCACGTCGACGCCGTCGATCAGCACCGTTCCCTCGCTCGGCGCGATGAAGTTGAGGAACAGGTTGATCGTCGTCGTCTTGCCCGCGCCGTTCGCTCCCAGCAGGCAGTAGACGTCGCCTGCGCGGATGTCGAGGTCGAGGCGATCGAGTGCCGTGTGGTCGCCGTAGCGCTTGGTCAGGCCGATGGTGCGCAGCATGGGTGTTTCGCGAAGGGAACGCGGGCGCGTCGGCGTTCGTCGCAGGTCGCGCCGATCGGGTCCGCCGAGCGAAGAGCGCGCACCTTAACAGCAACGATAGTGCACTTGCAACAATTGCGCAGACGTGTTTCCGACCGACAACACCGCCGCGACACGGTCCGGCTGCGTGCGTCGAAGCGGCGTGCCCGCTCACAGTCGGCGGAGCAATGCGCCGAGCGAATGCCAGGCGCCCGAGCGGGCGATCGCTCGATGCCGAGCGCGGGAATGGCCGATTGTCGGACGAAGTAAACAACGTATCGGCCGATCACTCATCTGATGCTTGCCAAGTCGATTGCGCATTGTCGAATTGATTGACACTCCTTGATCGGCTCAGCCGCAACGTTCGTTTTAAGGACGTCGATTCAACGTTCTACGAAGTTGGCAAGCGTCTTGCATCGGGGAGAGTTCGCTTTCCACCTCCACGACCCTGGACTTCGATGCAAACTCAATCGCTATTTCGCACCGCCCGCCGAATCGGCCTGCTGATCGCCGCCTGCGCCAGCTTCACGGCCCACGGCGCGATCGTCGGCAGCACCACCGATGTCGACTTCACCGGACACTCGACGTCGTTCACGTTCCTCAACCAGACGTTCACGCTGACCGACAACGGCAGCGGCTTCCCCAGCACGGTCAGCGCGTCGACCAGCGGCACCGCGATGTACGCCAAGGATTTCTTCGGCATCTCGGTGTTCTTCGATCCGCCGCGCAATTACCTGGTGTTCGACAGCACGTACCAATACGCCAGCTACCCGTCGGCGACGGTCCTGAGCTTCTCCTCGCTGCCGACGCTGCTCGGCCTGGCGGTGACGGCCGCCGACGGCGTGCATTTCGGCTATGCCGAATTCGCCGGCACGTTGTTCGAAGGCTATGCGTTCCAGACCGCACCCAACGTCGGCATCGCCGCCGGCGCGGCGCTCGTGCCGGAACCCGGCAGCATCGCGCTGCTGAGCCTGGGCCTGGTCGGCGTCGCCCTGATCAGGCGTCGTCGCTGAAGTCGCTACCGTCGACGGCGGGCGGAGCGTCGACGGTCGTGCCGCGGCGGGACGAATGCGCCGTGGATGCGATCGTCCGGCCGGCCGGTCGGTCGCATCGCACGGGGTCCGTCGGGACTTCGTGACGGGTCGATTGGCAGACCGGTTTGGGTCGCGTGATGGGTCGGTCGCTAGACTTCGGAATCGTTCATTTGCCGGAGTTGTGCATGTCGACCTATCGCGAGCTGAAACTGGAGATCGAGAAACTCGTCGAGCAAGCGGAATCCGCTCGACTGGCCGAGAAAGAAACGGTGCTCGGGCAGATCTGCGCGCTGATCGTGGAATACCGCTTGCTGCCCGAGGATCTCGGGCTCGAGTCGCCGTCGCGAAAGGGGCCACTCCCGGCCCGCTTTCGCGATCCTGAGTCGGGGACGACCTGGAGCGGCCGTGGCCGCACGCCGCAATGGCTGGATGGGCAGGACCGCGCGAAGTACGCGATCGATTGACGCGGCGGTGCGGCGGCCGCGCTGAAAGTTGGCGCGCGTCGGACCTCGTGACCGCGGCGGCCGGCGATCCGTCTCGTCAGGCGCTCAATTTCTTGCCGTTGACCCGTGTCGCTTCGACGGCCCAGCCTGCGCCGGTCGACAGCAGTTGCGCGTCTCCGTCGGCCGCGACCTCGTCCCCCACCCGAAGGCGCAAGCGAGCCATGCCGTCGGGACGGATGTGGATGAAGTCGCCGGTATCTAGCACGACGCCGTTGGCGGCGCCGTGCCGCGCGTAGTTGAGTCGCGCGACCACGCCCTGGTAGGCCGCCCCGGCGGCCTTGGGCCGGACCGGCTTCAAGCCGTCGACCGAGATCAACCGGACATGGTCGAAGACCGGATGCTCGGCGTCGCCCTTGGCCGACGGGCCGGCGGGTCTGGCCTCGACGACGACGTCTTGCCCGCCGCGCAGCGGCTCGAAGCGCAGCGGCGACAGCTCGTCGTGCTTCTCGAAGACGAGTTGTACCGGTCGGCCGTCGTGCTCCAGCAGAACGCCTTCGATGCCGCCGCGGGGACTGAAGATCAGGTGCAGGAACTTGCCTTCGATACGAGCCACGCGGCGCCTCTCTGGGCCGCCTGGCGACCCGTGCTTGAACGAATACCCTCCCGCATCGCATGCGGGGCACTCTTCGACACCGTGACCGGCGC
>CAHJXF010000141.1 GCA_903644065.1 Betaproteobacteria bacterium | reverse complement strand
GCCGGCGGTCGGCACGACGATGCGCGCCGGCTCGATCGCGACGGGACGCGCCGCCGTGGTCCGGGCATTCGCCTCGCCGTCGCGGGCGCGTGGCTCGGTCGCCTTTCGCGGCGTGGAGGATGCGTTCGACGGATCGGCCGTCTGCTCGACCGCGACCGGCAGACTCATCTGGGCCGACTTGACACGGCGCGTCTTCTTGGTCGCGGCCACGGCCAGCAACTGCGCGGCCTCGAGCGCCTTCTTCGCGGCCGCCTGCTCCGCCGCCCGCCGGCTGCCGCCGCCTCCCAGGACCTGGATGGCGAGCTTCGGCACCGCGCACTCGACCTCGAACTCCTGGCTGTGCGCCGCGCCGTGCGTCGCGACGACCGTGTACACCGGCAAAGCGATCTTGCGTCCCTGCAGATACTCCTGGAGCAGGGTCTTCGAATCCTTGCCGAGCGTGCGCGGGTCGACCGTCTCGAGCACGGGCTGGTACAGGCGGGCGATGACGCGGCGCGCCGCGTCGAAACCCGCATCGAGGAAGACGGCACCGAACAGCGCCTCCACCGTATCGGCCAGGATCGACGGTCGACGGAAGCCGCCGCTCTTCAACTCGCCCTCGCCGAGACGCAGGTGGGGACTGAGCTCGATGCGCTGGGCGATCTCGTACAGCGACTGCTGCTTGACGAGATTGGCGCGCAGCCGCGACAGGTCGCCTTCGTCGATGCGGGCGAACTGGTCGAACAGGAGCGAAGCAACGACGCAGTTAAGGATGCTGTCGCCGAGGAACTCGAGGCGTTCGTTGTGGGCGACGCTGTGGCTGCGATGCGTCAGCGCCTGCTGCAGCAGGTCCATCGACTGGAACTCATGGCCGAGGGCATCCTGTACCGCCTGGACATCCATCAGTGGCCCTGTCCGGAGGTCTTGGCGTCCGCCGCGCTCAGAGCGACTTGCTGTTGCCGGCGTAGTCGATGCTCAGGCTGACCGGTCCGAACAACGGAATCTTCTTGTTGTAGGCGAACGAGACGAGCAGGTCGTCCGCGGTCTTCTGGATGTCGAGGTCCTTGCCGGTCAACGTCGTGATGTCGTCGATGGCGGCCGAGCGGTCGAAAGCCTTCTGGATCTCGCTCACGGAGTTGGCCGATGCCTTGGCCTTCTTGACCGCCGACTGGATCGCGCGGTACTCGACGAACGTCGGCGCCACGCGCAGACCGACGATGGCGAGGAAGCCGAGCACCGCGACGATGAAGATCAGGCCGACGATGCTGATGCCGCGCTGACGGGCGGACGATGCGCGCAGGACGGCGGGCGCGTGACAGGCGGCGGACGAGTGTGCTGTTTTCACCGGTGTTTCCCCTAGCGGAAAGAGCCGATCCGGCCCATGTTACCGAAGTTCATCCAGATCAGGAAAGCGCGGCCGACGATGTTCTGGTCCGGCACGAAGCCCCAGTAGCGGCTGTCCGCGCTGTTGTCGCGATTGTCGCCCATCATGAAATAGTGACCCGACGGCACCTTGCAGGTGACCGTGGTGTTGCCGTCCGAATACGTGCAGTTGTCGCGAAAGACGTTCAGTTCGGCCGACCGGCCGGCCCGTGCGAGATCGCTGATGTACTGCTCCGTGGAGATCGCGCCCGACCGCTCGTCGTCGATCAGGATCGGATGTTCGGCGACCCCGTCGCCGCGCGGCAGCCGCTCGATGAACTGCTTCGAATACGCCACCCGCTCGGGATCGAAGTAGTCGCCGGTCGCGACGGTCGGGACGCTACGCCCATCGATCGTCAAGCGCTTCGCGCGGAACACCACGGTGTCGCCGGGCAGGCCGATCACCCGCTTCACGTAGTCGACCGACGGATCGACCGGGTAGCGGAACACCATCACGTCGCCGCGCTGCGGGTTGCCGAGGTCCAGCACCTTGCGGTTGAGGATCGGCAGGCGGATGCCGTAGGTGAACTTGTTGACCAGGATCAGATCGCCCACCAGCAGGGTCGGAATCATCGACCCCGACGGAATGCGGAACGGCTCGAAGAGGAACGAGCGCAGCACGAAAACGACCAGGATCACCGGGAAGAAGCCGGCTGGGAACTCGATCCAGCCGGGCTGGCGGATCAGGCGCTCGCGCAACCGCTCGCGCTCGTCGTGCACGACCTTCGGATCCGCACCGGCCTTCGAGCCGTCGGTGTCGCGCAGCTTGGCCTGCGTGTCGAAATGCCGCAGCGCCGCGTCGGCGTCGGCGATGCGTCGACGGCGAAACACCAACCGGTCGGCGAACCACACCACGCCGGTGGCCACCATCAACCAGAACAGGATCAACGCGAAGTTGAAACTCATTTGTCCTCCACCTGCAGGATGGCCAGGAAGGCCTCCTGCGGAATCTCGACCGAGCCCACCTGTTTCATGCGCTTCTTGCCGGCCTTTTGCTTGTCGAGCAGCTTGCGTTTGCGCGAGATGTCGCCGCCGTAGCACTTGGCGATGACGTTCTTGCGCAGCGCCTTCACGTTCTCGCGCGCGATGATGTTGGCGCCGATCGACGCCTGGATGGCGACATCGAACATCTGCCGCGGAATCAGCTCGCGCATCTTGGCCGCGACCTCGCGGCCGCGATGCTGGCTGTTGGCCCGATGCACGATGACCGCCAGCGCGTCGACCTTCTCGGCGTTGATCAGCATGTCGACCTTGACGACGTCGGCCGCCCGGTATTCCTTGAACTCGTAGTCCATCGACGCGTAGCCGCGCGACACCGATTTCAGCTTGTCGAAGAAGTCGAGCACGATTTCTGCGAGCGGGATCTCGTAGGTCAGCATGACCTGGCGCCCGTGATAGTCCATGCCCATCTGCACGCCGCGCTTCTGGATGGCGAGCGTGATCACCGAGCCGACGTAGTCCTGCGGCATGTACAGCTTGACCGTCACGATCGGCTCGCGGATCTCCTCGATGCGGCCCGGGTCCGGCATCTTGGACGGGTTCTCGACCGACAGCACGCTGCCGTCGTGCAGCACGACCTCGTAGACCACCGACGGCGCCGTCGTGATCAGGTCCATGTCGTATTCGCGCTCGAGCCGCTCCTGCACGATCTCCATGTGCAGCAGGCCGAGGAAGCCGCAGCGAAAACCGAAGCCTAGCGCCTGCGACACCTCGGGCTCGTACTGCAGCGACGCGTCGTTCAGCCGCAGCTTCTCGAGCGCGTCGCGGAGCGCGTCGTACTGGTTCGCCTCGACCGGGAACAGGCCGGCGAAGACCTGCGGCTGCGCCTCCTTGAAGCCGGGCAGCGCCGTCTTGGCCGGACGGGCGAGCAGCGTCACGGTGTCGCCGACCTTCGCCGCCTTGAGCTCCTTGATGCCGGCGATGACGAAGCCCACCTCGCCGGCCGACAGCGTCTCGCGGGTACGCGACTTGGGCGTGAAGACCCCCACCTGCTCGACCAGGTGCTGCGAGCCGTTGGCCATCAGCAGGATCCGGTCGCGCGCCTTCAGCGAGCCGTTGAACACGCGCACCAGCATGATCACGCCGACGTAGTTGTCGAACCACGAGTCGATGATCAGCGCCTGCAGCGGCTCCGCGGCCGAGCCGGCCGGCGCCGGGACCTTCGCGATCACCGACTCGATGATGTCGAGCACGCCCTCGCCGGTCTTGGCGCTGGCGCGGATGGCATCCTGCGCATCGATGCCGATCACGTCCTCGATCTCGCGGATCGCGTTGTCGGGGTCCGCCGACGGCAGGTCGATCTTGTTCAACACCGGCACCACCTCGACGCCCAGCTCGATCGCGGTGTAGCAGTTGGCCACCGTCTGCGCCTCGACGCCCTGGCTGGCGTCGACCACCAGCAACGCGCCTTCGCAGGCCGACAGCGAGCGGCTGACCTCGTAGGCGAAGTCGACGTGCCCCGGCGTGTCGATCAGGTTGAGGTGGTACAACGCGCCGTCGCGGGCGCGGTACTCGAGCGCCGCGGTCTGCGCCTTGATGGTGATGCCGCGCTCGCGCTCGAGGTCCATCGAGTCGAGGACCTGCGCTTCCATCTCGCGTTCCGACAGGCCGCCGCAGAGCTGGATGATGCGATCCGCCAGCGTCGACTTGCCGTGGTCGATGTGGGCGATGATGGAGAAATTGCGGATGTGCTGCATGGCGTGGAGCCGCGACCAACGCGGCGCGCGGCGGCCGGATCGAGCGCGATGCGCTGCGACGCAGTGTCGACGGGACGGGCGGTACGAGCGAAAGGACCGACGGCGCCGGAGGTCGGCGCCCAGTTCGGGCAAGCCCGCCAGTCTACCCGATGCCGGGCGCCCGGCCGGTGCCCTGCTCGTGCCGAACGCGCGTCACGAGGGAGCGTTCCGCTACTGCGGCTGGGCCGGCCGGATCGACAGGAAGAAAACGTTCTCCTGGCGGCGGATCAGCACGAACGACTGCTTCTTCGGATCGAGCTTCGCGGCCTGCTCGTTGAACTGGCGGGCGCTGGCCGCATCGACGTTGTTGAGGCTGAGCACGATGTCGTCGCGCCGGATGCCGGCGCTCAACGCCGGTCCCTCGACCGCCTCGACGACCACGCCGGCCGCGATGCCGAGCTGCTTCTTCCGGTCGTCGGCGAGATCCGTCACCATCAGTCCCAGCCCGTTCGCCGCGGCCGGCTTGGGCGGCTCGGGCGTCTTTTCAGCGCGCTTGGCATCCACGTCGAGTTCGCTGACCACGATCGGGATGTCGCGCGTCGCACCCTTCCGGATCACGGTCAGGATCGACTTGGTTCCCGGCTTCGTGTCGCCCACCGCGCGCGGCAGGTCCACCGACTTGTCGATCGGCTTGCCGTCGAACCTGACGATGATGTCGCCGCCCAGCACGCCCGCCTTGTCGGCCGGGGTGCCGGCCTCGATGCGGGACACCAGCGCGCCCTGCGCCTTGATGCCCATCGCCTCGGCGACCTCCTTGCTGACCTCGCGAATCTCGACGCCGAGCCGGCCGCGCCGCACCCGCCCGCCGTTCTTCAATTGTTCGACGACGCGCATCGCGTCGTCGACGGGAATCGCGAACGAGATGCCGATGCTGCCGCCGGTGCCCGACAGGATCTGCGAGTTGATGCCGATCACCTCGCCGCGCATGTTGATCAGCGGGCCGCCGGAATTGCCCGGGTTGACGGCGACGTCGGTCTGGATGAACGGCAGCAGCTCGCCGGTATCGCGACTCTTGGCGCTGACGATGCCGGCCGTGACCGTGTTGTCGAGGTTGAACGGCGAGCCGATCGCGAGCACCCATTGGCCGACGCGGATCGACTTGGAGTCGCCGATCGCGATACGCGGCAGGTTGGACGCCTCGATCTTGACGAGCGCCACGTCGCTGCGCTTGTCCGAGCCGATCAGCTTGCCCTTGAACTCGCGCTTGTCGGTCAGCGTCACGTAGATGGTCGTCGCGTTCTCGACGACGTGCGCGTTGGTCATCACGTAGCCGTCGGCCGACAGGATGAAACCCGAGCCGACGCCGCGCGGCACCTCTTCGCCGGGGCCGGCGCCGGGCCGGGTGCCGCGACGCGGCGTGCGGTCGGGGCCCGGCGACTGCTGGGGTGCCGGCACGCCGAAGAAGCGCTTGAACAGCTCCTGCATCTCGTCGTCGTCGGACGACGAATCGGGACTCGACGTGCGTTGGCGCTCGGTGGTGCGGATGTTGACGACGGCCGGACCGACCTTCTCGACCAGGTCGGCGAAGTCGGGCAGGTCACGAACCTGCGCCTGCGACGGCTGCGTACAGAGCGCGGCCAACATGGCGATCAGACCGAGGACCGAAGCCAACCGAAGACGACGCATGATGCTTTCCACCTGAGGGGTCGACCGGGCAAGCGACGAGTTCGCATGATGCCAGCAGTCGACGGACGAACGCGCTGCGAAGCGCGCCCGGCAACGCGTCACTTCGAGCTTTTGTAGTCGATCTGCCGGGCCATGTCGCGCACCGACGATGCAGGCGCATCGCCGACGATCGTCAGCCAGAAATCGCCATGGCGTTCCGTCACCACGTTGACCGGCCCCTTGCTCGCTTCGCCCGCCTGAGCATCGTGGGGCGCGGCCGGTTCGATGAAGATCGAGATCACCGCCAAGCCGTCGGAATACACCATCTGGCCGATGTCTTCACGGCCGCCGAACGCGCGTCGCACTTCCATCACCTTGCGAAACCCCGCGACCGGTTGCGTCACGCTCCAGCCGGCCTGCGCGAGGTCCACCGGGACCATGCGGTTGGTCTCGATGCGCCAGCCGTCGGTGTTCGAAGTCGACGGCTTCAGCCGCGCGGGCTCGATCGCCCCGCCGATCGCGACGTCGGTGAAGGCCACCTGCTCGATCACGCCGCCCTGCTCGTTCAACGTCTGCGCTTTCAACAGGAGATCGGTATCCCGGTCGAACCACAGGCGGTAGCCATAACGCTGACCGTCTCGGGCCTTCAACAAGACCCGCCGCGCGGCATGGCCGGCGATGCGGTCGACTCCTTCGAACAGGAGTTGGTAGTAGCGCTCGAGGTCGACCGGCGGACTGGTCAGCAGTGCGGGGAAGCTGTCGTAGCGGGCCCGCTTCTCGGCGAGGATCAGCTTGCTGTCCGGCAGGTAGCAACGCACGTCGTCGTTGTGGCGGATGAATTCGCGCGGCTGCCCGTCCATCAGCTCCAGCTTCTCGTGCTCGCCGCCACGGTCGGCGACATGCGTCACGCGCGATGCCTGGACCTGGTTGCCCTGCTGATGCACGTAGCTGCCGACGTAGTTCTGCCGCTGTGCCGCCTGCTGGATCCGGTCGAGCAGAGTGGCCGCGTCGACCGGCTCGCTTGCCTGCGCCAAGGCGCAGCCCCACGAGGCCAGCGAGCACACCAGCCACGTGGCGTTCCGCACCCGATTCCCCACCCGATACCACGATCGCGAGCGTAACGAATCGGGACGATGACCCCCCGTCGTCGCGATGCTCGCGGATGGCTCCGCGCCCGCGGACCGGGGTACCGTCATCGGTCAGCGCGCGGACGGCTCACCGCTGCCCGTCGCGGGGCTGAACGCGATCGGCCGGGCCGCGGCACCCCTGTAGCCGAACGGCGACACGTCGCGGTGCGCGGCGAGATAGTCCGACAGGCGCTCGGGATCGACCGGCGCGAGGACGCGCTCCGACACCGGGACCACGGACGGCGCGCTGCCGCTGGCCGGCACGATCATCACGGTCGGCGTCACCGCGGCCGACTCGCCGCCGGCCTCGCGACCGAACGGCATGGCGACCCAGGCGACGACGACCAGGGCCGCCGCGATCGAGACCCCGGGCAAGCCGGTGCGGACCCAGAAACGCTTCGAGCGCGACCCCGTCGCACGCGGCGCCAGAATCGTCGGCTCGGCATCGAGCCGAAGCGAGAACTTCTCGAGAAACAGTCGGCCGTCGCCGACACCGATCACTTCGTCGGACCGCATCCAGTCGCCGGCGCGATGCGCATCCGACCACAACGCGGCCAGGTCGTCGGAAGCCAGCAGCGCATCGATGGTGCGTTCCACGGTGTCGTCGTCGAGTTCGCCGTCGACGAACGCGGACACCTGCAGCCGCAGCGGGTCGTCGATGGTCGGTGATGCAACGCAGTGCGTGTGTTCGATCATGGCTACCACCTCTTGTCCTTGGATGTCCCCAGCAACGGCCGCAGCTCCGCTGCAATCGATTCGCGGGCCCGAAAGATACGCGATCGCACGGTGCCGATCGGGCAGTTCATCGCGACCGCGATGTCCTCGTAGCTCATGCCCTCGATCTCCCGTAGCTGGATCGCGGTCCGAAGCTCTTCGGGCAGGGCATCCATCGCCCGTCCCACGGTCTCGCCCACCTGCCGACTCATCATCAGCGACTCGGGCGTGTTGATGTCCCTTAGTTGGTCCGCGTCGTCGAAAGTTTCCGCTTCCTCCGCATCGCTGCCCGTCGTCGTCGGCGCGCGCCGGCCCTGCGAGGCCAGATAATTCTTCGCCGTGTTGATGGCGATGCGATACAACCACGTGTAGAACGCGCTGTCGCCACGAAACTGGGGCAACGCGCGATAGGCCTTGATGAACGCTTCCTGCGTCACGTCCTCGATCTCGGCCGCATCGCGCACCAGGCGCGACACGAGCCGGTTGATCTTCCGCTGGTACTTGACGACCAGCAGTTCGAAAGCCTTCTTGTCGCCCTGCTGGACCCGCTCGACCAGGCGCTGATCGACTTCCCGTTCGGTGGATGGTTCCATCAGCGACGCCCCGCATCGCGCAGCGTCGCGCCGTCGATGCCGTTGCCGCCGCGCAGCGACCAGGTCAGGTAGCGCCGCAGCGCACGGGCCGCTTCGGCGTCGAGCGTGCGATCCAGGATCGGCACGATGCGGGTCGCCGGGCGGCGCCGCGAGGAATCGATTGGCCGCAACGCGAGCACCACGAAGCCCGGCCAGACGAGCGTCGAGCCGGTGAGGCGCCAGGTCGCCTCGATCGGACCGGCCGGTGTCGCGTCGATCGCGATCTCGCTCCGTTCGCCGACGATCATCGTGAAGCGGTCGGCGTTCGCGATCCGTCTTCGCGCCGCGATGGCCAGCACGGCGGCGGTCGCCAGCGCAGTTGCCACGACGGGTGCGAGCGCGTTCGGCCATCGGGTCGCGGCCGTCGCGGCGACG
>CAHJXF010000140.1 GCA_903644065.1 Betaproteobacteria bacterium | reverse complement strand
CCACCACGACGGCATCGGCTTCCAGCTCCGCCAGCCATGGGGCGACGCGCAGGGCGAGGTCGGCATAGCTTTCGCCCTGCGGCGGCACGAAGGCCCAGCGGTCGCGGCCGTCCGCCACCATGCGCGCGTCACCCGACGCCCGGCGCGCGAAGCGCGGTGCGCCTGCGCACGAGTCCGGCTTCCACGGCGCCGTGATCGCGCATGCCGAAGCGCTGCTCGACGAGGTGCTGCGCTTCGAGATGCCGGCCGATGCGAGCGCGAGCCGCTACTTCAAGGCCAACCCCGTGCTCGGCCATCGCGACCGGGGCCTGATCGCCGAAAGCGTGTTCGCGGTGCTGCGGCGCAAGCTCGAATACGCGCAGCTGGCGCAAAGCGGCAGCGGATCGCTGACGCGCCGCATGATCCTGCTCGGCCTCGCCGACACGGCGGGCGTCGAGCCGATCGCCGCGACCCTGGCACCCGACGAGCGCGCGTGGCTGCGCCGCGTCGGCACCGTCGACCGCTCGACGATGCCGCTCGCGACCCGCACCAACCTGCCCGAGTGGCTGTTCGACACGCTCCGCGCACGCTTCGCGGAGCGCGAGGTCGAGGCGATCGCGGCGGTGCTCAACCGGCCCGCGCCGCTCGACCTGCGGGTCAACACGCTGGCGACCAGTCGCGACGACGCGCTGCAGGCGATGCGCGCCGCGGGCTTGGAGGCCGATGCGACGGCGTTGGCGCCGCACGGCATCCGGCTCCACGGCAAGCCCGCGCTCGGCGCGCAGAAGATCTTCCTCGACGGGCGCGTCGAGGTGCAGGACGAGGGCAGCCAGCTGCTGGCCGCGCTGGTCGGCCCGAAGCGCGGCGAACTGGTGGTGGACTTCTGCGCCGGCGCGGGCGGCAAGACGCTGGCGCTCGGCGACCTGATGCGCTCGACGGGTCGGCTGTACGCGATGGACGTCTCCGCCAAGCGCCTCGCGAAGCTGAAGCCGCGGCTGGCGCGTAGCGGGCTGTCGAACGTGCATCCGGTGCAGATCGAGAGCGAGCGCGATCCGAAGCTGAAGCGCATGGCCGGCAAGGCCGACCGGGTGCTGATCGACGCGCCGTGCAGCGGCCTCGGCACGCTGCGGCGCAATCCCGACCTCAAGTGGCGGCAGACGCCGGCGACCGTGGCCGAGCTGGCGGCCAAGCAGGCCGGCATCCTCGACGCCGCGGCGCGGCTGGTCAAGCCGGGCGGCCGGCTGGTGTATGCGACCTGCAGCATGCTCGGGGCGGAGAACCAGGACGTCGTCGACGCGTTCGTCGCGGCGCACGACGACTTCGAGCTCGAGTCGGCCACCGGCGTGCTCGTGCAGCAGGGCATCGCGCTCGGCGAGCGGGTCGACGCCGGCGTGTTCCTGGAGCTGTGGCCGCACCGGACGGGCACCGACGGCTTCTTCGCGGCGGTGTTGAAGCGGCGGTCCGCGTGGATCGCCGCGGCCCCGGCCGACGCGCCGACGACCGCGGAGACGGTCGATGCCATCGACTCCGCACCGGTCGCCGGCGATGCCGGCGCGATCGACACGGTAACCCCGGTCGCGGGCGACCGGGACGTCGACACGCCGGCCTGACCGGTCGGGCCCCGCGCCTCCGATCGTGGTTCCCGATTCCTCCGGCCCCGCATGAAAGACGACTTCGGTTCGATGCTGCTCGACACATGGCGCGAGGTGCAGCGGCCGCAACTGCTGCTGCAACTCGGCGTCGCCGGCGGCTGCCTGCTGATCGCCTGGCTGATCGCGCACTACGCCAAGCGCGCGCTGGCCCGCCGCTCGCGGCACTACGTGGAGCTCGACCCGGCGCGCAACGCGAAGCTGGTGCAGTCGCGTTTCGAGGGCGTCGACCGGGCCTTCCTGCCGTTGTTCGCCTGGATCCTGCTGGTCGTCGGCGAACGGGTCCTGCTGGCCAACCGGCAGCCGTACCCCATCGTTCGCATCGTCGCGGTGCTGGCCATCTCGTACGTGGGCATCAACGTCGGCCTGTACACCCTGCGCCGCGTGTTCAGGCCGAGCGCCGGCATGCTGCTGGTCGAGCGCTGGTTCGGCATCCTCGCGTGGCTGCTGGTCGCGTTGCATGTCACCGGATTCCTGCCGGACGTGATCGATTCGCTGAGCGGGCCCGAAGCGACGTTCACGTTCGGCAAGAATCTCAAGATCAGCGTGTGGCAGGTGCTGTCGGCCTTCTTCTGGGTCGGCGTGACGCTGGTCGCAGCGCTCGGCCTGGGCTCGATCCTCGAAGCCCGCCTGATGCGGGCCGAGTCGATCGACGGCAGCATCCGCATCGTGCTGGCCCGGCTCGGCAACGCGGTGCTGGTCGTCGTCGCGGTGCTGGTGGCGATGCGCCTCGTCGACATCGACATCACCGTGCTGTCCGTTTTCGGCGGCGCGCTCGGCGTGGGCCTCGGTCTGGGCCTCCAGCGCATCGCCAGCAACTACGTCTCGGGCTTCATCATCCTGCTCGACCGCAGCCTGCGCATCGGCGACGTCATCACCGTCGACAAGTACAACGGCAGCGTCACCCAGATCCGCACCCGCTGCACGGTCGTGCGGTCGGCCAACGGCGTCGAGGCGCTGGTGCCGAACGAGCTGTTGCTCAACCAGGCGGTACAGAACTTCAGCTACGGCGACACCAAGGGCAATGCCGTGACGCGCATCCGGGTCGCCTACGACAGCGACGTCGACCGGGCGCTCGAGATCATGGCGACGGCGGCGCAGGCGCAGCCGCGGGTGCTCGCGGACCCGGCGGTCGCCGTCGTGCTCAAGGAATTCGGCCCGGACGGCATCGAGCTCGAGGCTACCTTCTGGGTCGCCGATCCGGAGGCGGGGACCGACGGGTTGCGCTCCGACGTCAACCGGGCAATGTGGGCCGGGTTCAAGGACGCCGGCATCCGCGTGCCGTTGCCGCAACGCGAGGTACGGCTCGCGTCGGCGGAGTCGGGCGAAGCGCCGATCGGCCGGCTGGCCACCGAATGATGTGAACGTCCCGGCGAAACGCCGGTCGGAGTTGTCCGCGCCTGCCGTCCGCGAGCGTCTCGCAGCCGGTCGTCGTCGGAGTGTCGCATCCGGAACGCGGTCGCACCACGAACGGTCTTCCGGCCGGCCCCCACCGTATAATCGCGTTCCGCCCGTCGTCGGACGCGCTCGTTTTTCAGCTTGAGTCGTCGCTCCCTGCGCCGCTTCGGCACATCACGGAGACTAGATGGTTGCCCCGGAAGTCCTGAATTTCGTCACCAACGGTCTCCTCGACTGGCCGGTCTGGAAGATCGTCGTCGCGACGCTGGCCATGACGCACGTCACCATCGCCGGCGTGACGATCTACCTGCATCGCTGCCAGGCGCATCGCGCCCTCGACCTGCATCCGGCGATCGCGCATTTCTTCCGCTTCTGGCTGTGGACCACGACGGGGATGCAGACCCGCGAATGGGCGGCGATCCATCGCAAGCATCACGCCAAGTGCGAGACCGCCGAGGATCCGCATAGCCCGCAGGTCAAGGGCATCCGCAAGGTGCTGCTCGAAGGCGCCGAGCTGTACATGATCGAGGGCCGCAACGACGAGACGCTCGACAAGTACGGCCGCGGCACGCCCGAGGACTGGGTGGAGCACAACGTGTACAGCCGGTTCGTGTGGCACGGCGTCGGGCTGATGCTGGTAGCCGACTGGGTCCTCTTCGGCGCCGGCTGCGGCACCACGGTGTGGGCGGTGCAGATGCTGTGGATCCCGATCTTCGCCGCGGGGGTCATCAACGGCGTGGGGCACTTCTCGGGTTATCGCAACTTCGACTGCACGGACGCGAGCCGCAACATCCTGCCGTGGGGCATCCTGATCGGCGGCGAGGAACTGCACAACAATCACCATACTTTCGCGACGTCGGCCAAATTGTCGTCGCGCTGGTACGAGTTCGATATCGGCTGGGCGTATATCCGCATCCTGGCCGCGTTCCGGCTGGCCACCGTCAAGAAGGTCGCACCGAGGCCGCGTTTCGCCGATCCACGGGCGAGCGTGGACCTCGACAACCTGCAGGCGGTCATCGCCCATCGCTACGACGTGATGGCCAAGTACGCCAAGTCGTTCAAGCGGGCCTATCGCGAAGAGGTGGCGCGCCTGAAGAATCGGGACGGCGGGGTAGCCACGGACCTGGCGCGAGTCCGCGTCGCGCGGCGCTGGTTGCACATTGACGTGGCCAAGCTGTCGGCGGCCCATCGCGGCAAGGTGGAGGGCGCGCTCGCCCGGAGTCCGAAGCTGGCGATGGTCCACCAGATGCGCAGCGAGCTGTCGTCGATCTGGGAACGCTCCAGCGCGTCCAGCGAACAGCTGCTCGTGCAACTGCAGGACTGGTGCAAGCGGGCGGAGGAAAGCGGCGTTCGCACGTTGCAGGAGTTCAGCCTGCGGTTGCGCAGCTACGCCTGACTGTTCGCGCCGCCCCGTAGCCGGGCGGGAATCGAAGAAGCCCGCGAGTCGCGGGCTTTTTTTCGCCGGTTCGATACCGGCCTTGTGCGCCACGAAGCGACTCGTGATGCGCACTGCACGGCTTCGACATGCCGGAATGCAAAAAGCCCGCTTTCGCGGGCTTTTTGCATTCCGGCCGAGGAAGCCAAGAATCCTATTTGATCTTCGTTTCCTTGTACGGCACGTGCTTTCGCGCCACCGGATCGAATTTCTTGATCTCGATCTTCTCGGGCGTCGTCTTCTTGTTCTTGGTGGTGGTATAGAAGTGACCCGTTCCGGCGGTCGACTCCAGCTTGATCTTGTCGCGCATGTCGGACTCCTTTCAGTTCGGTATCGTGCCGGACGCTCGCGCTCAGGCCTTGAGACCGCGAGCGCGCAGGTCGGCGAGGACGACGTCGATGCCGTTCTTGTCGATGGTGCGGAGACCGGCATTGGTCAGGCGCAGGCTCACCCAGCGGTTCTCGCTCTCGACGAAAAAACGCCGATTCTGCAGGTTGGGCAGAAAGCGACGCTTGGTCTTGTTGTTCGCGTGGGAAACATTGTTGCCGGACATCGGCTTCTTTCCCGTGACTTGACAGACGCGTGCCATGGTCGGCACCTCCAGATAACGTGTTGCGACCGGCTCGGCGCAAGCGAATAGGGGATCGGCGCAAAAACGAAGTCCGCGACTATAGCGGGAAACCGCTCGCGTTTCAATCTGCCCGACGTCACGGAGCGCTGCTCGTCCGCCGACGGGCAAAGGGCGCCGGATCGAGTCGCGCAGCGCTAGAGCTTGCCGTGCTCCGAGAACGAGTACACCACGCTGCCCGCGACGATGAAGTGGTCGAGCGTGCGGATGTCGACCAGCGCGAGGGCGTTGCGCAAGGCCTGCGTGAGGAGCTCGTCGGCACGGCTCGGCTCGGCGACGCCCGACGGATGGTTGTGGGCGAAGACGATGGCGGCGGCGTTGACCTCGAGGGCCCGCTTGACCACCTCGCGGGGATAGACGCTGGTCTGCGCCAGCGTGCCGCGAAACAGCTCCTCGGTGGCCAGCAGCCGATGCTGGGCGTCCAGATACAGCGCGAGGAACACCTCGTGCGCCTTGGCGCCGATGGTCAGCTTCAGGTAGTCGCGGACCGCGCCGGGCGAATCGAACAGCGGCCGGGCGGCCAGGGTTTCCGCCAGCGAGCGACGGGTCATCTCGAGCGCGGCCTGCAGTTGCGCGAAGCGGACCGGCCCGAGGCCCTCGACCGCGCAGAAGCGCTCGCGCGGCGCCCGGAACAGGCCGGTCATGCCGCCGAAGGTTGCGAGGCAATGGCGCGCCAGCTCGGTGACGTCGCGGCCGCGTGTGCCGGTGCGCAGGAACACGGCCAGCAGCTCGGCGTCGGACAGCGCCTTTGCGCCGTGCGTCATCAGTCGTTCGTGCGGCCGTTCGCCGGCGGGCCAGTCGATCAGGGACAAGCGGGACCTTCGCGTTCGATAGAATGTCCGACTGCGACCGCAGCCGGCAAACCGAAACCAGCACACCTGCATGATCCAGACCGCCGAGAACGACGCCGTCCGAGCCGACTCGTACCTCACGCTGCACTACCGCGTCAGCCTCGACGTGACGGCGGCCGGCGCCGCGGGTACGGCCGACGGGGCCGATCGCGGCGATGTCGTCAGCACGTTCGGCAGCAAGCCGGCCACGCTGCAGCTCGGCGCCGGCCAGTTGTCGCCCGCGCTGGAGGAGCGGTTGCTGGGTCTTCCGCCGGGCGCGCATCGCGTGTTCGAACTGGCGGCCGACGAAGCCTTCGGTCCCCGCAACCCTTCGCTGGTGCAACGACTGCCGCGGAAGGTGCTGGAAGCCGAAAGCGACCGGATCGATTATGTGGCCGGCGACGTGGTCGAGTTCAATGCACCGGGTGGGGGACGCTATGCGGGGGTTTTCCGTTCGCTCGACAGCGACTATGCAACCTTCGACTTCAACCATCCGCTGGCCGGCCAGCCGGTCCGGTTCGAAGTCGAGATCATCGGAATCCTGTGATGAACGTCCTTCCGTTCGGCCACATCAAGCCTGAAGTGCTGCTCGCGCAGCCGCGCGGTTTTTGCGCCGGCGTCGATCGTGCGATCGAGATCGTCGAGCGGGCGCTCGATCAGTTCGGCGCGCCGATCTACGTGCGCCACGAGATCGTGCACAACCAGTACGTCGTCGACGACCTGCGGGCCAAGGGCGCCATCTTCATCGAGGACCTGAAGGACGTGCCGAGCGGCAACACGGTCGTCTTCAGCGCGCACGGCGTGTCGCAGGCGGTGCGTGCCGAGGCCGGTACGCTCGGGCTCACCGTGTTCGACGCGACCTGTCCGCTGGTGACCAAGGTCCACGTCGAGGTCGCCAAGATGCGGGCCGATGGTCGCGAGATCATCATGGTCGGGCACAAGGGCCATCCGGAGGTCGAAGGCACGATGGGCCAGACCGACGCGGGCATCCACCTCGTCGAGACGGTCGAGGACGTCAATCGACTGGTGGTGCGCCATCCGGACAAGCTGGCCTACGTGACGCAGACGACGTTGTCGGTCGACGATGCGGCCGAGGTCACGGGGGCGTTGAAGGCACGCTTTCCCGACATCCTCGAGCCCAAGCGCGGCGACATCTGCTACGCGACGCAGAATCGCCAGGACTCGGTGAAGTTCATGGCGCCGCAATGCGACCTGGTGCTGGTGGTCGGCTCGCCGTCGAGTTCGAACAGCAACCGCTTGCGCGAGGTCGCGGCGCGCATGGGGGTCGAGGCGCACCTGATCGAGAACGCGAGCGAGCTCGACCCCGGCTGGCTCGCCGGCAAGCGGCGGGTCGGCATCACGGCCGGTGCCTCGGCGCCGGAACTGCTGGTCACCGAGCTGATCGCGCGGCTGAAGGAATACGGCGTCGAGTCGGTCCGCAAGCTGTCCGGCGTCGAGGAGAACGTGCGCTTTCCGTTGCCTTCGGGGCTCGGCGGCAACGCCGAGCGGGGCAGCAGCATCGGCTCGATCTCGAGCTAGAGTCCGCGGCGATCCGCGCGTCCATGCGTCTCTACAGCTACTTCCGCAGTTCCGCGTCGTTTCGTGTCCGGATCGCGTTGAACCTGAAGGGCCTGGCGTTCGAAACGTTGCCGGTCCATCTCGTGCGTCATGGCGGCGATCAGCGGAACGCCGACTTCCTGGCGCTCAACCCCGACGGATTGGTGCCCGTGTTGCTCGACGAGGCCGAGGACCCGACCGCGCGGATGACGCAGTCGCTGGCCATCGTCGAGTACCTCGACGAGACGCATCCCGAGCCGCCGCTGCTGCCCGCCGAGGCGACCGCCCGGGCGCGGGTGCGGGCCCTGGCATTGAACGTGGCTTGCGAGATCCATCCGCTCAACAACCTGCGCGTGCTGCGCTACCTGACCCAGGTGTTGGCGATCGGCGATGACGCGAAGAACGCGTGGTACCGGCACTGGGTCGAGACCGGCCTGCAGGCCTTCGAAGCGCAGCTCGCGTCGTCGCGCGAGACCGGTGTCTTCTGTCATGGCGATCGACCCACGCTGGCCGACATCACGCTGGTCCCGCAGGTCTTCAACGCGCAACGGTTCGACTGCGACCTGTCGTCGATGCCGACCGTGATGCGCATCCACGCGGCCTGCATGGCGCTCGATGCGTTCGCGCGTGCCGCGCCGGGGCGGCAACCCGATGCGGAGTGACTTTTCGACCCCGGCGCGTTTGCGCGCTCGGGCAGTCTCCGTATAATCGTGCTCCGGCAGTACGCCGCTGTAGCTCAGTCGGTAGAGCAGCGCATTCGTAATGCGAAGGTCGACAGTTCGATTCCGTCCAGCGGCACCAAATAATCGTTTTGTTCAGTCAGGTTGCGCGTAGCTCGCTGCGACCAACCCGGCTCGCCTCGACCGCTGGTACGGGTCGGGCACACCGATTCAAGCTAACGGGCTCCGACGACGCACGTCGGCCACATCCGCGCAAGCTCGAGGCATCGCTCCGGAGCTTGACGCTCGTCGGCTCGTGGTGCGCGGCGCAGCGGCGAGGCGACGCATCACTTCTCACCCCGGAGCGACATGCATCCACCGGTCGACTGTCTGATCGTCGGCGGGGGTCCCGCGGGGCTGACCGCCGCGATCTATCTCGCCCGTTTCCTGCGCTCCGTGAAGGTGGT
>CAHJXF010000139.1 GCA_903644065.1 Betaproteobacteria bacterium | reverse complement strand
GGCGGGGCGCGCGACCCGCTGGTCGCGGGATTGCGCGCGCGCGGGCACACGGTGTCGACGATGCCGTTGTCGAGCGGCATCGCGTTGCTGCGACGGGTGGTGATCGACGGCCGGCCGGCGTGGAGCGGCGGGGCGGAGCCGCGGCGAGAATACTCGGCGGTGGGGGACGCGGTCGCGGGTTCGCTGCGGTCGAGCGATCCACGCTGACGGTCGGCGGTCGTCGGACGGTGCCGGCCTTGACGGCATCGTCGGCTTCGTTGTCATCGTCGGCTTCGTTGTCATCTTCGGCATCGTCGAATCGTCGGACTCGTCACTCGCGTCGGTACCGCATCGAGCGCGCTGTTCGGCCGAGCCGCGCCGGCTCGTTCGAAGCCTGATCCGCCGGTTCGCGCCGGCGGCTCGCCATCCGCCGTGCGGCCGAACAGCGCGACGCCGGACATCGCATAATCGCGGGCCGCTGACATGCGCGGCCACGCGAACCGGCTGGCGACCCGCGAGACGACGCGGGACGTCGAACGCGTCGCGCCGGCCGACAGCGGCCGCAGCCCTCGTCCCCATCACAACGACCGGAGATATCCACATGAAGCTCTACTACGCCCCCGGCGCCTGCAGCCTGGCCGACCACATCGCGCTGCACGAGGCGAACCTGACGTTCGAACACGAGAAGGTCGACCTGAAGGCCAAGAAGACGGAGAGCGGCGCCGACTACCTGGCGATCAATCCGAAGGGCTACGTGCCGGCGCTCGCGCTCGACTCGGGCGAGACGCTGACGGAGAACGTCGCGATCCTCGACTGGATTGCACATCAGGCCACGGCCCTGCGCCCGGCCGGGCCGATGGGCCACACGCACCTGCTGCAGGCGCTGGCCTACATCTCGACCGAACTGCACAAGAGCTACAAGCCGTTCTTCGCAGGCGCGAGCGACGACGAGAAGAAAAAGGCGAGCGAGCTGATCCTGAAGCGCATGGGCTATCTCGACGAACGCCTGCAGGGCGACTACCTGTTCGGCACCGACCTGAGCGTGGCGGACCCGTACCTGTTCGTGATGCTGCTGTGGGCGAAGAAGAACGGCATCGAAGCGCCGGCGAAGCTGGCCGCCTTCCGTGACCGGATGATGGAGCGACCCGCGGTCCAGAAGGCGATGAAGCACGAGGGGTTGATCTAGGCTTGGGTCGCTCGATCGTCGGCAGGCCGTCACGGCAGCATCGCGGACCGCGATTCGACCGTCCGCAATCATCACGCCCTGCTCGTGGCCCGCAGGGTGATCGAGGAGATCGCTCATGCCCGTCGTCGGCGTTGCCGGTTGCCGGTTGCCGGTTGCCGGTTGCCGGTTGCCGGTTGCCGGTTGCCCGTTGCCGGTTGCCGGTTGCCGGTTGCCGGCGAGCGTGCCCGCTGCGATCAGCCGGGTCGGCTTCACGATGCCGAAGTCGCTCCTGCCGCCGATACCGGCTCACCTGCGTCGCGCCGCTTCGAGCGACCGGACCCGGCGGCCGAGCCCTCGATCGGCACGAGCGCTCGCCGACCTCTTCGGCTGCGAGCGGACCGGATTGACGCGTCGTCGGGTTCGATGCGACGGCAGGGATCGGCTTGCCGCACGACCAGGGCCCTCCATGAATTCACCGACGATCGTCGCCTACCTCGAGCAGTGGCCCTGGTTTCGCGGTTGCAGCGCCAAGCTGCGGAGCCTCGTGCTCGAGACCACGACGGACCTCTTGGTCGAGCCGGGCCAGTTCGTCGCACGCGTCGGCTCGCCACCGACGCATTGGTACGGCGCGATCCGTGGCTTCTTCCAGATGTACGTCCTGACTTCCGGGGGTGTGGAAACCACGCTGTACTGCCTTCGTGAAGGCGAGTGGGGAGGGGACGGTTCGCTGCTGAAGAAGGAGCGCTTGCAGTACGACCTCCGCGCCCTGACCGCGGGCCGGCTCTGCCTCGTGCCGGCGACGACGTTCGATACGCTGCGGACCGACTCCATCGCCTTCAGCAACTTCCTCTGCGAGATCTTGAACGCGCGCATGGGCGAGTTCGTCGGCATGCTCGCGGCGACGCGGCTCGGTAGCCCGGAGCTCCAGGTCGCTCGTGGCTTGCTCATGCTCGTCGATCGCGACGCCGCACGGGTCGTCCACCTGCCCATCTCGCAGCACGAACTCGCGCTGATCTCCGGCCTGTCTCGTCAGCGGGTGAACGCGGCCGTCGGCCTGTTCCATCGTCTGTCGATCATTCGCGGCGAGGCCCGGAACCGCTCCCTCGACGTCGACGTGCCGCGACTGAACGACTACCTGCGCACCGTCGCACGCGGTGACGGATCGAAGATGCCGATTCCGTAGCGACCGATCCCCGGCGTCAGCGCCGGGCGACACCGAACTCGGTCGCCGCCGCGGCTCGGTACTCGGGACGCTCGAAGAGTACGGGATCGTCCAGGTAGCGCAAGGCCCACTCGGTCGTGTCGCCGCCCCAGAACAACTGGTTGCGAATGACCAGCGTCGGCACGCCGAACACGCCGGCATCGATCGCCCGTTGGGTATTCGCGATCAGCCCCTGCTTGACGTCCGACGAGGCCACCAGGGGGCTCGCGTCGACCGCTCCGAGCGTCTCCGCCAGCAGGGTGAACTCCTCTTCCGGGTCATGGCCGGTACCGTAGACGAAATCGAATGCGGTCCCGACGGCGGCATCCGTCGCGCCGAGCGCGACCAGCAGCCGTTGCGCCGCGAGCGGGTTGAACGGGTGCCGCTTCGGCATCCAGAACCGCAGCCCGTGCTGGCTCGCGACCCAGACGCAATAGCGATACGTGTGCAGCCGCTTCGGCGCGATCTCGGCGGGTCCCTTGCCGCCCCAGTGTTTCAGCAGCCCCGCGAACAGGACGGGAACGGCCTGGATGTCGAGCCGCTCGCGCAAGCGCTGCATGCCGTGGAAGTGGATATACGCGAACGGCGACACGACATCGAAATACCAGAGCGCTTTTTCCATGGATCTCGCAGGGCGAAGACGACGATCGGTGGCGTGACCCGCTGGACGATCGTCACGAAGACGATTGTGCGCGCGCTCGGACATGCGCCAGCCGCTCGGTGACGATCGATGCCATGCGGCACGCGTTCGGACGCGTCGAGGATGAGTGCCGTGCCCGTCCATCCTCGGTCCGAGCGTGCGGCGCCGGCCTGACGTCGAGGTCGATCACCCGGCTCTCGGGTCCTTGCTCATGATCTCGTTTCGGCGGCGATCCTGGGCGCGACGGTTCCCCGGGTCGCTCATGCCTTCGGGGATCAGGCGGTCCAGGGCGACGGTGCGTTCCTCGATCTGCCGCACGACGCCGTCCTGCAGCGCCTTCTTCGACAGGGCGTAGGCCGTGTTGCAGTCCGGCGTGATGCAGAGCGCGTAGTCGATCGCCGTGTCGAGCAGTCGGTCCGGATCGACGACTTCGTGGAAGAAGCCGAGCCGCTCCGCTTCGTCGAGGCCGTACAGCTTGCCCCGCAAGGTCGCGAGCGCGCCGACCTGGTCGCCGAGCGTGTACTTGATGATCTCCACGTAGGCGGCCGGCATGGGAATGCCGATCGGCACCTCGTTCAAGCCGAAGCGCGCCGGTCCGCGGGCGGCGATCCGGAAGTCGCAGTCGAGCGCCGTGATCAGGCCACCGGCGATCGCATGCCCGTTGATCGCGGCGACCGTGGGCCGCGGATACGTGAAGATGCGCAGATTCGTCTCGCGGTAGTCGCGGTACCACCGACGAATCGTTTCCTGGTCGGCGCTGCCGAAGATCTCGAAGCTGTACTGGAAGTCGATGCCGGCCGAGAACGTGTTGCCGTGTCCGGTGAGGACGACGGGCAGGTCGCCGAACTCGCGTTCGAGTCGATCGAACGCCCGGTGCAGGTCCGTGAAGAACGCCGCGTTCTGCACGTTGACCTTGTTCGTGTTCATGCGCACGACGGCGCAGCCCTTCGTTACCTCGATGTCCCAGGCCATGGCACTCCTCGTGATCGTCTCGTGCGGATCGATGTCCGCGTTCGTGCGAATCTAGAGCATTGCGAAGGTGGCGGTTGTCGTCGAAGCGACACTCAGGCATCGGCCCGCGTGGTCCGCGCTGCACGAAAAGTTCGGGCGCGTCGGGTGATGGCCGGAAACCGACGAGCATCGGGTACGCTTTCGAAAAGGTCGACACTCTCATGCAGCGCGGCGGGACCTACAGGTCGGACTTCGGCCGCGAGCCTCGCATCGCTTGCGGCATCCTCCAGCCACCAGGGTATGTTGCTGGCGCGGCCCCCCGTTGCGACTTCGCGTGGCCGCACTGCGAGGACAGTCGAGAGTGATCGAAGTCGGACGCGCCGAGGGTCGCGGTCGCCCGGTCGAAGGCGGGTAGCGCCGAACGTCTCTCGATCCTTCGATGAACACGTCGCCCATTCGCCTCGTTTCGAAGACCAAGTGCCATGACACCCACAGCGACCGAAGTGATCCAAGCCGCAACCGCCCGGGGACCGGACGCGCCGCTGCCGCCGTCGCGCCGCGCCGGTCGCATGGGGGTCCGGCTGATCGCGGTGTGGGAGGCCGTCAAGGGCGTCCTGGTGCTGCTGGTGGCCGGCGCCGCCGTGTGGTTCCTGCACCCGGATGCCGTGAGCGCGCTCAACAAGCTCGCCGGGCAACTGCATCTCGATCCGACCGGTCACCTGGGACAAGCCTTCCAGCGAGCCGCCGAGAACCTCACCGACACCCATCTGCTGCTGATCGCGGCCGGTGCCGGCCTCTACACGCTGCTGCATTTCGTGGAAGCGTACGGTCTGTGGCGGCAACGTCGTTGGGGATGGATGCTCGGCATCGCCAGCGCGGGCATCTATCTACCCGTCGAACTGTGGGAGTTGTTCCATCACCCCACCTGGACGAGCGCCGGCGTGTTCTCGCTCAACGTCGTCATCATCCTGGTGCTCTGGTTGAATCGCGTGCAACAAGTCCCGACCGCGCTGCCGGCGGCCTGAGCGAAGCTCGACGCGGTCGAGCCAGGTCGATCGCGCTCGCGTTGCATCCGTGCAGGCCGGCGCCACGTCGCCCGCTGCGCCGGCCTGCGCGCCGCACGATGATCGGCCTCGAGCACTTGCTTGGCCCGTGGCGCACGCGACGCCCGCCCCGGCGCATCAGCGACCCGTGAACAGCGTGCGCGCCCAGTCGACGAACACCCGCACCTTGGTGCTGTAGCGACGGCTCGGCGGATACACCGCGTACACCGGTTGGGGGTCGGGCCGCCAGCGCGTCAGCACCGGCACCAGTCTCCCGGCCTCGATCGCCTCGCGCGCCATGAAGTCGAGCGTATTGACCAGA
Organism: Betaproteobacteria bacterium; assembly: GCA_903644065.1. Lineage (GTDB taxonomy): Bacteria > Pseudomonadota > Gammaproteobacteria > Burkholderiales > Burkholderiaceae_D > CAHJXF01. The sequence goes on along the minus strand of CAHJXF010000139.1, from coordinate 3,330 downwards.
CCGAGGCCGTTGAGCGCCGTCGCGAGATGCGCGTTGCTCTCGCTGACCAGCACGCGGTACTGCACGTCTTCCGGCACGAGGCGCTCCTCGCCGCGCCGAAAGCGGAGCGGCTGCGTCAGCCCGGTGCTGGCCGAGAAGTACCCTGCGACCGGCATCTTCTTCCTGACGATGTCGTGCGGATGCCGCGGCACGCCGTGGCGCGCCAGGTAGGCGGGGCTCGCGCAGGTGACCACCCCGAACTCGCCGATCCGGTGCGTCACCAGATCCGGGTCGTCTCCGGTGCTGCGGATCGCACAGTCGATGTTCTCGGCGACCAGGTCCGCCGTGCGGTCGGTGACGCTCAACTGCACCTGGATTTCGGGGTACCGCGCGTGAAACCCCTCCAGTGCCGGGATCAACAACGCGCTCGCGACCGAACCGCCCGTATCGACCCGAAGCACGCCACGCGGACTTTGCCGGCCGCGGGCGAGCGTCGCCTCGAAGTCGTCGAGTTCCGCCAGCAGGTGTCGCATCCGTTCGTAATACGCCGCCCCGTCGGTCGTCACCGTGACGCGACGCGTCGTGCGCTCCAGAAGCTTCACGTCGAGATGGTCCTCGAGGGATCGCACCCACTTGCTGACGGTGGCGTTCGGTACCTCGAGCGACCGGGCCGCCTTCGAGAACCCGCCGGTCTCGACGACCCTCGCGAACATGCGGATGGCCTGCAGGTGATCCATGAGGCGATTATCCACCGCCATGGATGAACAAGTCGCCGTTTGCCACTTTATGCACGCCTGCATGTGGATCTATGCTCGGCGGCTCAATCGATCCAAGGACTCCGAATGACCTCGAACGCTTTCGACAACCTGCATGCCACCAAGCACGCCGGCAAGGTGGCCCTCGTCACCGGCGGCAGCAGCGGCATCGGCCTCGCGACCGCGACCCGCCTCGCACGGGAGGGCGCCCGGGTCTTCATCACGGGCCGCCGGCAGGCCGAACTCGACACGGCGGTTGCGGCGGTCGGACACGGCGCGCTGGCCATCCGCGGCGATATCGCTTCGGCCGCCGACCTCGCCCACATCGTCGACATCGTGTCGGCGACCGGCCGCGTCGACATCCTGTTCGCCAACGCGGGCGGTGGCGAATTCGTGCCGCTCGGCAGCATCAGCGAAGCGCAGTTCGACAAGACGTTCGGCGTCAACGTCAAGGGCACGCTGATGACCGTGCAGGCCGTGTTGCCGCTGATGTCCGCGGGTGGCGCGATCGTCATCACCGGCTCGGCCGCGTCGATCAAGGGCACGCCCGCGTTCGGCGTCTACGCGGCGACGAAGGCGGCGCTGCGCTCGTTCGCACGCAGCTTCGCGAGCGACCTGAAGGGCCGCGGCATCCGCATCAACGTCGTCGCTCCGGGCGTCTTCGTGACACCGGGCTACAAGACCGAGTTGAAGATGACCGACGAGCAGATCGAGGACTTTCGCCGGCAGGTCGCCGAACTGGCCCCGCTCGGTCGCGTCGGCGAAGTCGACGAGGTCGCCAAGGCGGTCTCGTTCCTCGCATCGGACGACGCGAGCTACATCACCGGCATCGAGCTCTTCGTCGACGGTGGCATGGCGCAGGTATGAGGCGACGGCTCGTGTCGAGCGACCGGGCCGCCGACACGCGCCCCGGCGAGCGCGCGCACGCCCGGACCTTCCGGTCCTCTTCGAATGCGCAAGCAGTCACCCGGCGGGCGCCTCTCTCGCAGCTGACCGGCACCACCTAGCTCCGCAGCAACCCCCGCCAGGCCCCGACCCGCCACCACGGCAGCGGATCCGCCACCGGCGTCTCGCTGTCCCGCACCCGCAGCAAGCGCCACGCGACCAATACCTTCTGCTCGTCCTTCACCCGGAAGCACTGGCAGACGACGAAGGCCTGCAGGCCGAGCGGGCTGCGGTAGCCGAGCAGGTAGCTCGATCCCGCGACCAGCGGCAGCCGACGCATCAGCGCGAAGCCGTCGACCGACAGCGGGTCGGTCGCGTCGTCGGTCGGCCACCGTTCCACGCCGGCTCGGTCGTTGACCAGCGACCAGAGGCTCTTGCCCGCGATCGGCCGCACGTCGGGCGCCGCCAGCTGTTCGATCGGCACCGCGCCGATCGACGCGATGAAGCCCTGGCCTTCCCAGCTGTTGCAGCTCAGGTGCGGCATGTTCCAGTCGACGCCGTCGAGCCCGTCCGGCGCGTCCAGCCGGAGCGAGAACGACTCTCCGCCGTAGTCTCGCCTCGCGAACGAATACAGGCTGCCGCCGCCGAGCGCGGCGGGCGCCAGGCCGGACGTCTGCGGCGCCAGCAGGCAGATCCCGGCGCCCGGACATTCGAGCAGCGCCGGAAAGCGTGCGGTCCAGCCGTCGACCCGCAGCGCCGCGAAGGGCGGCGGCGGCACGTCCGCGGCCAGCATCAGCTCGGACTCGGTCAGGTCCCAGTCCGCTTCGGTCCGCAGGTCCGGGAAGACGAGCCGCGACGCGAGCCGGCGGCGCAGCGCGTCGGGCAGCCACAGCGTCCACGCGACCACGACGCTCGACGGATGACGCAGGAACGCCTCCATCCGCCGGTGCAGCCGGCGCATCACCCGGTCGCGAGCCGCGTCGAGCGGCCGGAACGCATGCTCCCCCGTCTCGCGTTCGTGTTCGCCGAGCGCCCAGTAGCTCGTGGCGCGCAGGCGCCGCTGGTACTGGTAGGCCGCCATCCCGCGGAGCGCGACGGCCGCGACGGCCAGCAGTGCGAACGTGCCCCACAGTCGCCAGGAAGCCCGCGCGTGGGCCGCGCCGGACAGGCCCCACGCGCCGATGGCGGCGACGAAGACGAGCAGCGTGCCGTAATAGCGACGCACGCTCGTCTCGCGGTCGAACAGATGCTGGTTCGGGTCGCGCTGCCCGTGCTGGCGCACCTGCGTCAGCGCGCGGTCGACCTGCTCGCGCAGTCGCGTGTCCACGCGCACGTAGTCGGGCCGCAGCCCGAAGACGATGCAGGCCCGCGCGAACAGGAACGGGTCGCCCGCACGACGCGTGGGCACGCGCAGCAGCACGAGGTTGGATGCGAGGGTCCGAGCCCACTCGAACGTCGTCAGGTAGGTGAGGAGCAACGCGGCCACGACGTACCAGCGCTCGATCGCGATGCCGAACGCCTTCAGCAGCGCATCGATCTCGTCGGCGATCGATCCGAACGCGGCGCTGCGGAGCGGCAGCGACCGGATGTCCAGCACGAAGAGCGCGAGCCAGACGAACAGCAGCAGGTGCGCGACCAGCGTCGGCGCGTAGCGCTTGAGCAGCGACAGCAGTTCGTCGACGAGCTTCAACGGTCGTCCGGCAAGGCTGCG
>CAHJXF010000138.1 GCA_903644065.1 Betaproteobacteria bacterium | reverse complement strand
GTCTTGCCGCGCGCCGCCGGCACGTCGTCGACGCCCCACAGCGCCGCGACCTCGGCGCGATGCGCGGCGTTCTTTAGGTCGCGATGGCCCGACAGCAGGTTCGCCATGCCGCCCACCTCGCGGCCGCCCATCGCGTTCGGCTGGCCGGTCAGCGAGAAGGGCCCGGCGCCGGGGCGCCCGATCTGGCCGGTCGCGAGATGCAGGTTGATCAGCGCCGCGTTCTTGGCCGTGCCCGACGCCGACTGGTTGAGACCCTGGCAGTACAGCGACAGCGCGGCCTCGGCCTCGCCGAACCAGCGCGCGGCGGTCGACAGGTCGTCCTCGCTGATGCCGCAGGTGGTGGCGACGAAGCGCGGCGTGTAGTCGCGCACCAGGCGCTTGAGATCGGACCAGCCTTCGGTGTGACGTTCGATCCAGTCGACGGCGACGCGGTCGTCCCACAGGCACAGGTGCAGCAGCCCGTTGAACAGCGCGACGTCGGTGCCGGGCGCGATCGCGAGGTGCAGGTCGGCCTCGCGCGCGGTGTCGGTGCGGCGCGGGTCGACGACGATGGTGCGCAGCGTCGTGCCGCGCTCCGCGGCGGCCTTTCGCGCGTCCTCGATGCGGCGGTAGAGGATCGGATGCGCGTAGGCCATGTTGGAGCCGGCGATCAGCAGCAGGTCCGCGACATCCAGGTCCTCGTAGCAGGTGGGCGGCGCGTCGGCCCCCAGCGTCTGCTTGTAGCCGGCCACCGCGCTCGACATGCAGAGACGCGAATTGGTGTCGACGTTGTTGGTGCCGATCAATCCCTTGGCGAGCTTGTTGAAGACGTAGTAGTCCTCGGTCAGCAATTGGCCGGAGATGTAGAACGCGACGGCGTCGGGACCATGCTCGGCGATGATCGCGGCGAAGCGATCGGCGGTGTGGTCGAGCGCCTCGTCCCAGGTCGCGCGTTCGCGTTCCGTGTCGCGCGTGCGACGCAATTCGGGGTGATGCAATCGCGCGTCGCGGATCACCGCGGCGGTCGCGGTCAGGTGCAGCGTGCTGCCCTTCGTGCAGAGCCGGCCGAAGTTGGCGGGGTGCTCGGGATCACCGCGCACGCCGGTGATCTGCGGGCCGTCGGATTCGATGATCACGCCGCAGCCGACGCCGCAGTACGGGCAGGTCGAGCGGGTGTCCTTCGTGCGGCAGGCGCCGGACGTGGCAGCGCTCACCGCTTCGCCCTGCGAAGGGACCGACAGCGACAGGGGTTCAGCGATCATGGCGAGTCACCGATCCGTCCCCGCTCCTGCCTCGCAGGCGCGCGGACGGCCGGAGCGGATTCAAGCGGCCATCACGTTGGTCGGCACGTCGGGTGCCACGGCCTGTCCCGGCGAACGCACCTGCTGCCCGTCGAGATAGACCCGGCCCGCGTCGACCCGGACCGCGAACGCCGTCGTGCAGCCCTCGTCGGGCGGCGCGACGATCCCGTCCACGAGGCCGATGCTCCAGTTGTGCAACGGACACGCGACCCGCTCGCCGAACACGATGCCCTGCGACAGCGGCCCGCCCTTGTGCGGACAGCGATCGAGCAGCGCGAAGACGCCGTCGCTGGCGTTGCGGAAGATGGCGATGTTGCCGCCGACCTTCCGCTCCACCACGCGCGCGCCCAGCACCGGCAGGTCGTCCAGCGCGCAGATGTCGATCCACTGCGCCTGCGTCGGTGACTGGGTCGGTGGCTGCATCATCCGCGTCTGTTCCGTCTCCATCGTCGCTCCCGGGTTCACAGCGACGCGACCGGCGCGAACTGCCGCTGGTCGATCAGCGCCTTCTCTGGCTGATGCCACGCGTCGGGCACGTCCATCATCGCGAACTGCAGCCGCTCGTACAGCGCGCGTCGCTCGTCGGCGTTCTCCAGCACGTGCCTCTTGACGTGCTCGAGCCCGACCCGCGTCACGTAGTGCACCGTGCGTTCCAGGTACCAGCCCTCCTCGCGATAGAGCTGCAAAAAGGCGCCGGCGTATTCGAGCACCTCCTCGTGAGTCTTCAGCTTGACGAAGAAGTGAGCGACCTCGGTCTTGATACCACCGTTGCCGCCGACGTACATCTCCCAGCCCGAGTCGACGCCGATGATGCCGACGTCCTTGATGCCGGCCTCCGCGCAGTTGCGCGGACATCCCGACACCGCGAGCTTGACCTTGTGCGGCGAGTACATGCGCCACAGGTCGCGTTCGAGCTGCTGGCCCATCAGAGTGGAGTTCTGCGTGCCGAAGCGGCACCACTCGCTGCCGACACAGGTCTTGACCGTGCGCAGCGCCTTCGCATAGGCGAGGCCGCTCGGCATGTCGAGCTCGGTCCACACGCTCTGCAGGTCCTCCTTCCGCACCCCGAGCAGGTCGATGCGCTGGCCGCCGGTGACCTTGACGGTCGGGATCTTGTACTTGTCGACGACGTCGGCGATGCGTCGCAGTTCGCTCGCGTTGGTCTCGCCGCCCCACATGCGCGGGATGACCGAGAACGTGCCGTCCTTCTGGATGTTGGCGTGCGCGCGCTCGTTGATGAAGCGCGACTGCGGATCGTCCCTGGCCTCGTTCGGCCAGGTGGAAATCATGTAGTAGTTGAGCGCGGGCCGGCAGCTCGAGCAGCCGTTGGCGGTGCGCCAGTTCAGGAAGCGCATGGCGTCCGGTATCGACGTCAGGTGTTCCTTCCGGATCGCGTCGCGCGCGTCCTGATGGGTCTTGTCGGTGCAGCCGCACATCGGCTTCGACGTCGGCGCGGCCGAGTAGTCGCCACCGGCCACGAACATCAGCAGCTGCTCGACCAGGCCGGTGCACGAGCCGCACGACGACGACGCCTTCGTGTGTTTCCGCACGTCGTCGAGCGTGAACAGGCCCTTGTCCTTGATGGCCTTGCAGATGGTGCCCTTGGCCACGCCGTTGCAGCCGCACACCTCGGCGTCGTCGGCCATCGTCAACGCCTTGCTCTGCCCCTGGTGCCCGGTGTCGCCGAGGTGGTCCTCGCCGAACATCAGGTGATCGCGGATCTCGGCGACGCTCCTGCCTTCGCGCAGCAGCGAGAAGTACCAGGCGCCGTCGACCGTGTCGCCGTACAGGCAGGCCCCGATCAACTTGTCGTCGCGCAGCACCAGCTTCTTGTAGACGCCGCCGATCGGGTCGGACAACGTGATCTCTTCCGTATCGTCGCCGCCGCTGAAGTCGCCCGCCGAGAAGAGGTCGATGCCGGTCACCTTGAGCTTGGTCGACGTGACCGAGCCGACGTAGCGCCCGATGCCGAACATCGCCAGGTGCGTGGCGCACACCTTCGCCATCTCGAACAGCGGCGCGACCAGTCCGTACGCGCTGCCGCGGTGGTTGACGCACTCACCGACCGCGTAGATGCGCGGGTCGTAGGTCTGCATCGTGTCGTCGACGAGGATGCCGCCGGGGCGCTCGGAGCAACGCAGGCCGGCCGACTGCGCGAGCCCCGTGTTGGGCCGGATGCCCACCGCCATGACGACGAGGTCGGCGGGGATTTCATCCGCATTCTTGAAGCGGACGGCTTTCACGCGTCCGGCCTCGTTGGCGACCAGCGACTCCGTCTGCGCCTCCAGCATGAACTTGAGGCCGCGGTCCTCGAGCGACTTCTGGAGCATTTTGGCGGCGACACGGTCGAGCTGGCGCTCCATCAGCCACGGCATGATGTGCACCACCGTCACGTCCATGCCGCGCAGCATCAGCCCGTTGGCCGCTTCGAGGCCCAGCAGTCCGCCGCCGATCACCACCGCGTGCCGGTGCACGGTGGCCGCGTCGATCATGCCGTGCGTGTCGGCGATGTCGCGGTAGCTGAGCACGCCCTGCAGTTCCTTGCCGGGGATCGGCAGGATGAACGGATTGGAGCCGGTGGCCAGCAGCAGCCGGTCGTACGCCGCGATCGTGCCGTCGTCCGCGATCACCTGGCGCCGGACGCGATCGATTTTCGTGATCGTCTTGTCGAGGTGCAGCGTGATGCCGTTCTCGGCATACCACTCGACCTGGTTGAGCATGATCTGCTCGATGGTCTGCTCGCCGGCCAGCACGGGCGACAACAGGATGCGGTTGTAGTTGGCGTGCGGCTCCGAGCCGAAGATCGTGATGTCGTAGAGATCGGGCGCGATCTTGAGCAGCTCCTCGATCGTGCGCACGCCGGCCATGCCGTTGCCCACCAGCACGAGCTTCAGTCGTTGCCCGGCGGCCTTCGCCGCCGCGCCCGTCGTCATTCCTTCGCCACCGTCCACGGTTCACCTCGCAATGGGATGTGTCATTCCCCTCGTGCGAGGGGATGCGGGAGGGGTGCGCCGGCCGGCGAGCGTCGTTGGTCGCCTGGCTTTCCGCCTCCACGGCCCCTGCCCGCCTTCAGCAGGGGATCGATCGTTCAAGCCGCCTTCTGGTCGCTCGGTCTCGAGTGCCGCGTATACAGGAACTCGAGCACCGCCGCCCGGTAGTGCACGTAGGCCGGATCCTCGGCCAGCGCGATGCGGTCGCGCGGCCGCGCCAGGTCCACCGACAGGATCTCGCCGATGGTCGCGGCCGGGCCGTTGGTCATCATCACGATGCGGTCCGACAACAGCACGGCCTCGTCCACGTCGTGCGTGACCATGACCACGGTCGAACCGGTCTGGCCCACGATCTTCAGCAGCTCGTCCTGCAGATGCGCCCGCGTCAGCGCGTCGAGCGCACCGAACGGTTCGTCCATCAGCAGCACTTTCGGTTCCATCGCCAGCGCCCGCGCGATGCCGACGCGCTGCTTCATGCCGCCGGAGATCTCGTGCGGCCGCTTGGCGGATGCGTGGTCGAGCCCCACCAGCGCCAGCGCGGCATGCGTGCGCGCGGCCAGTTGCGGTTTGCTCTCCTTCGCCGAGAACACGCGCTCGACGCCGAGGTGCACGTTGTCGTAGCAGGTCAGCCACGGCAGCAGCGAATGGTTCTGGAACACGACCGCGCGCTCCGGCGACGGCCCGGCGATCTCGCGGTCGGCGCAGATCAGCGTGCCGTCGGTGCACTTGAGCAGGCCGGCGATGAGGTTGAGCAGCGTGGACTTGCCGCAGCCGGAATGCCCGATCAGCGTGACGAACTCGCCTTTCTTCACCTGCAGCCGGATATCGCGCAGCGCATGGAACTTGCCCTTCCGCGTCGCGAAGACCATCTCGACGTCGCGCACGTCGATGAAGCGCTCGGCCTGGCGGACCCGACTCGAGCCCTCGGCCGCCCGCTCGGGCATCGGTGCCGTCCTCATGGCGGTGCTCACGTGATGTCGTTGCCGAAGCTGACGGCGCGCGCCAGCGCGATCAGCGCCTGCTCGAGCAGCAGCCCGACGATGCCGATCGCGAAGATCGCGATGATGATGTGCGTGACGTTGAGGTTGTTCCACTCGTCCCACACCCAGAAGCCGATGCCGACGCCGCCGGTCAGCATCTCGGCCGCGACGATCACCAGCCACGCGGTGCCGATCGCGAGCCGCACGCCGGTCAGGGTGTACGGCAGCACCGCCGGGAACAGGATCTTGGTGACGATCTTCCACTCCGACAGGTTGAGCACCCTCGCGACGTTCATGTAGTCCTCGGGCACGCGCTGCACGCCGACCGCCGTGTTGATGATCATCGGCCAGATCGAGCAGATGAAGATGGCCCAGATCGCCGCCGGGTTGGCCGCCTTGAACATCAGAAGGCCGAGCGGCAACCACGCGAGCGGCGACACCGGACGCAGCAGGCTGATGATCGGCGACGACATGCGGTCGACGAAGTCGAAGCGGCCGATGACGAAGCCGAGCGGAATGCCGACCACCGCCGCGAGGCCGAACCCCATGCCGACCCGGGCCAGCGACGACAACACGTTCCAGCCGATGCCCTGGTCGTTGGGTCCGTTGCGGTAGAACGGGTCGCTGAAGAGGCGGACCGCCTCGGTGAAGGTCACGAGCGGCGTGGGAATCTGCGGCACGAACGACGAGATGATCGACCACAACACCGTCATCACGACGGCGCCCAGCGCCATCGGGACCAGGGCGCGCAGCACGGCCAGCGCCTTGTCCTTCGCATACCCCGACCGATCCCGCGTCGGACGCGCACCGTCGGATCGAGGCGAACCCGACGCGAGCGGCGATCCGCCCGCATCGCCGTCGGTGGTCTGCGTCAACGCATCCGTTCCGACGGAGCCGACGGACGGATCCGGCCCATCGTCGATCCGCCCCAGCACCGCGTTCATCGACGGCCCCGGTCCGCGCCTCGGAACGCGTCGATCGTCGACGGCCGGTCAAGCATGGATCTTGAATCCCGCGGCATAGGCCTTCGGGTTCTTGCCGTCCCAGACGATGCCGTCCATCAGCTTCGACGACCGCATCGGATCCTTCGGGACGCTGATGTTCAACTGGCTCGCCGCTTCCTTGTAGAGATCGATCTGGTTGATCGCCTTGGCCACCGCCAGATAGTCGACATCCTCCTTCAGCAGCCCCCAGCGACGGTGCTGCGTGCTGAACCACATGCCGTCCGACAGGTAGGGGAACGACACCAGGCCGTCGTTGAAGAATTTCATCGCGTTGGGGTCGTCCCAGGTCTTGCCGAGGCCGTTCTGGTAGCGCCCGAGGATGCGCTGGTTGATCGCGTCGACCGACGTGTTGACGTAGGCCTTGTCGGCGATCGTGTCGGCCATCTTCAGCTTGTTCTGCAGCGACGCGTCGATCCAGCGGCCGGCCTCGAGGCACGCCATGGTCATCGCCCGCGCGGTGTTGGGGTTCTTCTTGACGAAGTCGAGCTGCGTGCCGAGCACCTTCTCGGGATGATCGCGCCAGATGTCCTGCGTGGTGATCGCGGTGATGCCGATGCCGTCCATGATCGCGCGGTGGTTCCACGGCTCGCCGACGCAGAAGCCGTCCATGTTGCCGACCCGCATGTTGGCGACCATCTGCGGCGGCGGCACGCTGATCGCCTTGGCGTCCTTCAGCGGGTCGATGCCCGATGCCGCCAGCCAGTAGTACAGCCACATCGCGTGGGTGCCGGTCGGGAAGGTCTGGGCGAACGTGTACTCGCGCTTGTCCCGGGCCATCAATTTGGCCAGCGACGGGCCGTCGACCGCGCCCGCGTCGGCCAGCTTCTTCGACAGCGTGATGGCCTGGCCGTTGTTGTTGATCGTCATCAGGACGGCCATGTCCTTCCGGGTGCCGCTGATGCCGAGTTGCAGGCCGTAGATCATGCCGTACAGCACGTGGGCCGCGTCGAGCTCGCCGTTCAGGAGCTTGTCGCGCACGCCGGGCCAGCTCGACTCCTTGGTCGGCACGATCTTGATGCCGTACTTCTTGTCGAAGCCCAGCACCGAGGCCATCACGACCGAGGCACAGTCGGTGAGCGGGATGAAGCCGATGCGGACCTCCTCCTTCTCGGGCTTGTCCGACCCCGCCGCCCAGGCGCCGGCGCGGACCAGCGGGTCGACCAGGCCCATGATCGACGTACCGACCGCCGCCACGATACCCATCGCTCCGGCCCCGACGAAGCGGCGCCGCGACGCATCGGCCGAACCGGCGGGACCCGATCCGTGCGGGTCGGCGGAAGGCCGGACGCCGCCATCGGGCGTCGAGTCGTTGGGAAAGTGCGATGCCATGCCAGTGTTCTCCGGTCGAACCGCAGCGAACGATGCAATCGCCGTGCCATCTGCCGCACGAGCGGCGCCGGTCGGGCGTTGGTCGGGCGCCGGTGGGCGCCGGTCACCCGCGGCACCCTCGTTTCGACGTCCCACGACACGCACCGTAACGGACCGCTCGACGCTCGACTCGGGTTCGAACAAGACGAGGCCACCCGCTCAACGCTCCGCCTTCGTCGCGACGAATCGTTATACTCCGCAACCCCACGCTTTCCGCTTGCGCCATGCTCGTCCTCGGCATCGAGACGTCCTGCGACGAGACCGGTGTCGCGCTCTACGATAGTGCGGTCGTGAATCCCTCGCGCGCCTTGTTGGCGCATCGGTTGCACACCCAGGTCGCGATGCACGCAGCCTACGGCGGGGTCGTGCCCGAACTGGCGTCGCGCGATCACATTCGCCGGCTGCTGCCGCTGCTCGAGGGTGCGCTCGGCGACGCCGGTCGCCGTCGCGACGACATCGACGCCATCGCGGTGACGGTCGGGCCCGGCCTCGTCGGGGCGTTGCTGGTGGGCGCTGCCTTCGCCCACGCGCTGGCTTTCGCGCTGCGCGTTCCGGTGCTCGGCATCCACCACCTCGAGGGGCATCTGCTGTCGCCGCTGATGAGCGACGACCCGCCCGCCTTTCCCTTCGTGGCGCTCCTCGTCTCCGGCGGCCACACGCAGCTGATGCAGGTGCGCGGTGTCGGCGACTACACGATGCTCGGCGAGACGGTCGACGACGCCGCCGGGGAGGCGTTCGACAAGACGGCGAAACTGCTCGGCCTGCCCTACCCGGGCGGACCGTCGCTGGCGCGGCTGGCCGAAGACGGCGACGACACGGCGTTCGCGCTGCCGCGGCCGATGCTGCATTCGGGCGACCTCGACTTCAGCTTCTCCGGACTGAAGACCGCGGTCGCGACGGCCGCGCGAAAGGCCGGCATCGGCTTCGAAGGCCGGGCGCGGGCGGACCTGGCCGCGTCGTTCCAGCGAGCCGCGGTCGACCTGCTGGTGGCGAAGTCAATGGCGGCGCTGAAGCGCTGTGGCGCCGACCGACTGGTCGTGGCGGGCGGGGTCGGCGCCAACCTCCTGCTGCGTGCGGA
>CAHJXF010000137.1 GCA_903644065.1 Betaproteobacteria bacterium | reverse complement strand
AGCTTTCGAGCGCGAAGCCGCTGAAGTCGGGCGCATCCGCAGACGATGTCGGCGGGAGCGGCTCGGACGACCCGACGGGCGCCGCGGCAGCGGCGGTCGACGGGCGGGCGTCGGCCGGCGTCTGCGGCTGGAGCCCGAAGAATTCGAGGTCCGGCACGTCGAACGTGTCGTCCAGCACCTGCGTCGCTGCGAAATAATGGTCGTCGCGCTCGCTCGCGCCGGGCCCGTCGTTCGTCGCCGATGAGGCGACCGGCTCGAGCTCGACGACTTCGTCGACGCGGTCGTCGGCGGCGGCATCGACGCCATCGACGCCATCGAAGGCCTGGTCCGACGGGTCGACGATGGCGCTGCCGCCGGCGCCGGCAACGCCGTCCTGCCGGAGCGCCTTCGCCGCCTCGATCAACGTGTCGGGGATGCGCGACGACGTGCCGGTCAGCCTCAATTCGGCGACCCAGTCGGTCAGGTAACGGATCGCATAGTCGACGAGCGCGCGCAGGTCCATCGACGCCGGCCGCTGGTCGGCCATGTGCCCGTTGAGCGTGTCCTCGATGCTCCAGGCCGCGTCGCCGAGCGCCATCAGGCCGACCATCCGCCCGCTGCCCTTCAACGTATGGAAGCCGCGGCGCAGGTTGGCGGTCGCCGTGGCGCTCTCCGGGTCGGCATCCAGCACCCGCAACGAAGCGGCCGCATCGGCGAGCACGCCTTCGGCCTCTTCCAGGAAGATCTCTAGCAGTTCGGCGTCGATCGCCTCGACGTTGCCGGCCGCCGGTACCGGCACCGCCGGTTCGAGCGGCGCGGCCGACGGGGCCGGCAAGCCGGCCGCCCGATCCGCGTGCAGCGCGAGTCCGGTCACGCGTGCGGCCAGATCGGCCGCGGCAGCGACGCCGAGCGGCCCGTGCGATCCGCCACGCAGCGAGGCGAGTAGCGCGGCGGCTTCGTCCTGCAGTTCGCGATCGTCGATCAGCATCGCGTTGCGACGCACGTCGTCGATGGCGTCGATCAGCGCCTCACGCGCGCCGACGTCGTCCGGCTGCGCGCGCAGCAGCGCCATGCGGTGGCGGGCGTCGGCGGCGCGCTGCACGATCTCGTCCTCGATCGTGGCATCGGGCTCGAGGATCTCGGTGGCGGCGAAGGCGAGGTCGGTCTTCGCGAAAGCCAGATCGGTCGCGGCGTAGGCCGACGCGTCGTGCTCGTCGAGTGCCTCGAGGGCGGGCGGCGCCTCGATCTGCGTCTCGACGCCCCACGGCAGCTCGCCTTCGGCCATCGCGACCGGCAATGTCGGCGCGCGCGCCATGTCGGCCGAGAAGCGGCCGGTCGCCGCGTCGAATTCAAACGCGGCCCGGTCGATGCGCTCGCGCTTGATCTGGTCGACGTAGAAACCCACGGCGCCGAGGCTCTGGGCCAGCGGCTCGAACGCGGTCGTGTCGATGGCCGCGGGGTCCTGCTCGAAGCGCTCGATGGTCGTCCGCGCGTGTTCGATGGCGGCGTGGACGTCGTCGTGTCCGAGCAGCGACAGCGCACCGCCGGCCTGGGCCAGCGACTTGCGAGCCTCCTTCAGCGCACTGCCGTCGGACGGATCGCGGAAGAAGGCGTCGAGGATCTTCTCGGCGTTCTGCAGGCTGGCCTGCAGTTCGGCGACGAAGGCGGCGACGGTGAGCCGCTCCTCGGCCTCGCGCGACATGCGGTCGAGCCAGTCGACGGTCGTGGACGGGTCGTCGTGGCCCAGCACCGCCGCCTCGACCCGCGCCACGACCAGCGCGGCCCGCGCGTCGAACGCGTCGTCGAGCCAGCGGGCGCGTTCGAGCGAAGCCTCGAGGAACAGCAGGGCGGTCGCGACGTCGAGTCCCACGTCGGGCGCGGGCTTGCGCGGGTCGAAACCGAGATCGGTGGCGATGCCGTCGATCACCTGCGCGACCTGCGACAGGCCGCGCCGCTTGATCGGACCCACGGCTTCGACGACGGCGCCGGCATCGCGCGTGAAGTGCGGGATCTGCCCGACGTCGCCTGCGACGATCGCGGACCACGCCACCTTCGCCGACGACAGCGCGTCGCGCGCCGCGCGCAACGAGCCGGCGTCGATGCGACCGTAGCGCTGCACCTCGAAGTCCGGAGGGACCGCGTCGTCGAGGCGATAGCGCGCCTTTACTTCGCGCACGTGGGGCGTCACCGGCGCCGCCAGCGCCACGAAGAACAACGTGTCGTTGAACAGCTTCTCGGCGACCACCGGCGAGCCGTCGACCAGCTTGCGGATCTGCAGGTTGACGCGTCCGGCGAGACGCTTCAGATGCGCTCGCTGCGACGAAGCGCGCGCGAAGCCGTCGTGCTCCAGCGCCTCGAACAGCGCGCGCGTGGCCCACCAGTAGGCGCGTTGCTGTCCCTGCCCCTGGGTCGGGTGCGTGGCGACCGACGCGTCGATCGCGACCACGGCCTTCGACAACGTCGCCAGGGCCTTCGGGTCGCGATCGTTGCGCAGGAAGCGCAGCAGCCCGTGCTCGAAGGCCGCACGCTGCTCGCGCAGCGCCCGGACGTCGAGCGGGCCGCCTTCGCCGCTGCGCGGCAAGCGCACGCCGAGGTCGGCCGTGAACAGGTCCGCAGGGTGGACGCGATCCACGCCGCGGGCGACCAGCAGGTCGCGGTAGCTCGGAAACAGGCGGAGCGGCTGCTGCCGATCGCCGCCCTGCACGTCCTCGAGGTACTCGACGATCGATCGACAGCCGCCGATGATCGCGTCGAGGGCCAGCGCGTCGCAGCGTCCCGGTTCCGCCTCGAAGCTGGCGAGCAGGTCCTCGATGGCTTCGGTCAGTCGAGTGACGCCTTCCAGTTCGCCCATCTCGAGCGCACCGTGCGCCTGGTGGACCTGCGAGCGGGCGATGCGCAGCGGCGCCAGGTCGACGTCCTTGCGTTCGACGCCGGCGGCGCCGGCGCGAAATGCCCGCAGCGCCGTCGTGGCCGCGTCGAACGCGTTGACGATCTCGGGCAGCAACCAGGCGATCGCACCGGTGTCCACGCCACGATCGTCCGCCGGATCGAATGCCGCATCGTTCGCGTCGTCGTCGTATGCGTTTGATGCGCCCGGCTCGCCGTGGCCGGTTCCGTCGCCGGTTCCGTCGTCGTACAGGTCGTCGGGACCGGCGCCGATGCGGGTCGATTCGAAGGCGCTATTCATCGAAGAACATCCTTTCGGTACCGTGCCGCGCGTGACGCGCGGCACGGAGGAAGCGCGGCCGGCGGCGCGATCAGCTGACCTTGAATCGCGCGACGGAACGCTTGAGTTCGAGTGCGAGCCCCGACAGCTGCTGAATGGACGTGGCGGTGCGCCGCGTCCCGTCGGATGCCTGTTCGTTCACTTCCAGGATGTGCTCGATGCTGGACGCCATGCCGCCGGCCGACGCCGCCTGCTGCGACGTGCTACGCGAGATGGCCTCGATCAGCTCGGCCAGCTGCTTCGAGACGCGCCCGATGTTGCCGAGCGACTGGCCCGCCGCGTCGGACAGCTTGGCGCCCTCGACCACGCCCTCGGTGGACTTCTCCATGGCCGAGACGGCGTCCTGGGTGTCGGTCTGGATGGTGCGGACCAGCGCGCCGATCTGCTTCGTCGCCTCGCCGGAACGCTCGGCCAGCCGCTGCACTTCCTCGGCCACGACCGAGAAGCCGCGACCCGCCTCGCCGGCCGAGGCCGCCTGGATGGCGGCGTTGAGCGCCAATACGTTGGTCTGTTCCGTGATGTCCGAGATCAACTCGATGATCTCGCCAATCTCCTGCGACGACTCGCCGAGGCGCTTGATGCGCTTGCTGGTCTCCTGGATCTGGTCGCGGATCTCGTTCATGCCGGAGATCGAGTTCTGCACCGCGCGCTGCCCGTCCTCGGCGGCCGCCAGCGATTGCCGCGCCACGGTCGCCGACTCGGCGGCCGATCCGGACACCTCGCCGATCTGCCGCGCCATCGTCAGCACCGCGTCGCCGGTCGAACGGATCTCGCGCGACTGCTCGTCGGACGCCGCCAGCAGCCGCGTGGACGTCTCCTGCGCGGTCGACGACGCTTCGGTGACCTGCTCGACGGTGCTGTTGATGCGCCCGACCAGCGTGCGCAGCTCCTCGACCGTGTAGTTGACCGAGTCGGCGATGGCTCCGGTGATGTCCTCCGAGACCGTCGCCTGCATCGTCAGGTTGCCGTCGGCCACCTCTTGCAGCTCGTTCATCAGCCGCATGATGGCGAGCTGGTTGGCCTCGTTGGCCGCCTTGAGGTTGTCTTCCTGGCGCTCGGCCTCGCTGCGGCCGCGCAGCGCTTCATCGGCGCCGCGCGCCGCGCCGGCCACGTAGGTGCGGGCGATCATCAGGGCGCCCACCAGGCCGAGCAGTCCAGTGAGGAACACGAGCCACGGCAAGGCGCCGACCCCGTCCGCATACGCGTTTCGCAGCAGGCCCAGGTGCAGGCGCATCGGCTCGCTGTCCCTGAATACCGTGTCGGCCGACTGCTTGGCGGCGACCAGTCTGGGCAGCGACTCGAGCAGGCTGCGCATCTTCGCCTGGTAGCCGACGAAGCTCTTCTGCAGGGCGCCGATGCGTTCACGCAGCTCGGCTTCCTTCGTCGGAGCGAGGCGCAGGTTCTCGGAGCCGTTGAGCAAGCCTTCGACCGTATCGCGGAACGCGTTGCCGTCCTTGCCGAGGCTGAACGCGGAATCGGGATTGACGCCGGCCCCGACCAGCAACTCGTTCGCGTTGCGCGACAGCCGCTGCGTCAGGACCTGCAACTGCGCCGCGGCGGCGACTTCGCGGGCCGGCGCCCCACCCTGCAGCTTGGCGGCGGCGATCGCGTCGCTGGCCTCGGCGAGCGCCGGCGTCGCGTCGTTGAGGTTGCGCAACGTGGCGCCGACCGAGGTCAGCAGCGGCTCGTTGTCGAGGATCACGCCGGCGTTCGCCTGCATCTCCTTCCAGTCGCCCTGCACGGCCGACAGCATCGGCCGGACGCGATCGCCGGAGGCCGGCACGCTGCGGTCGCCGCTGACGCCGCCGCGATCGAGCGCTTCGAGACCGCTCGAGAGCCGATCGCGGCTGTCGCGCAACTGCGCGAAAGCGGTCGGCTCCCCCTGGATTGCATTGGGCACGGCCTTCGCGAGGCGTTGCGAATGCATCAGGAGATCGCCGGTGGTGTCGGCGAATGCCGCCTCGGCGGCCTTGCTGCGCAGCTCCAGCGCGACCAGCACGACGAACACCACGAGCAGCGTGGCCGTGGCCCAGATCGACCAGCGCAGGCGTCGCGAGAATCGTTCGGCGTCGCTGTGCGTCGCGGCGCCCAGCGCGTTCGGCGCCACGCGCGCGGACGCCGGTTCCGAGACGGTCAGGCCGGCCGCCTGGGCGCTGATGGACGGCGCGGGATCGGCCGCCTTGTCGGAACGGCCGAAGGACTTGTCGAAAGACCAGGTGAAAGCCATGACATCCTTTTGGATAGCGCGGGACTCCCGAGCGACGCGGAGCTCCCGGCGAAAAAACTATCGGCACACCGGACGCGAACTGAACCCCGGGACGAGGACGACGACAGGGCGCGAACGCCGTGCGCGATCCTGCCGTGAACGATCAGCGCCGCGCGATATCGACGAAACGCTCGTCGGCCGTCAACGCGGCCAGATCGAGTTCCTGCCAGCGCGCACCGCGGTCGTCGACGAACGCGGCGCGAATCCACGGTGCGAACGGCTCGGCCTCCGCGGCCGGATCGGTCGCCGGACCCTCGACGAGGTCGGCCGCGCTGCGCAAGCCCAGCATGCGCGAGACCAGGATGCCGACCGAGAAGCGCAGGTCGGCGGAAAAAGCCAGCACCCGACTTTCCTTGTCGATCGCAGTCGGCGGGCCGCCTGCGAAGACCGACAGGTCGACGACGCCGAGAAGGTTGCCGCGCACGTTGGCGAGGCCGCGATACCAGTTGCGGGTCAGCGGCACCGGCGTGATGTCGGGGACCGCGAGGATCTCGCCGGCGTCGGCCAGGTCGACGAGCAGCCGATGCGGACCGACCTGGATACCGAGTCGATTGACCGCGAGCGGCGTCGTCTTGGCGCGACGCAGCTTCTCGGACAGGCTGGTCTGGAACTCGCGCAGGCGCTCCCGCCGCTCGGCCGCGGACCGCTGCGTGGTCGGCGGCATGGCGGACCGAAGGGGAGCAAGGGCGCCCGGCGACGCGGTCGACGAGGCGTTCGACCGGGGGTCCTGGGCACTCGCCGTACGCAGACGCAGGGACGAATCGGCCATGTCAGGTTTCGCAGGCGCGGATCTTGGTCAGCAGATCCTTCGGATCGACCGGCTTGACGACGTAGTCGCGCGCGCCCTGCTTCATTCCCCAGTAACGATCCGTCTCCTGGCTCTTGCTGGTGCAGATGATGATCGGGATGTGCGACGTGCCGGGGTCGCGGCTGATGGCGCGCGTCACCTGGAAGCCGTTCTGCCCGGGCATGACGACGTCCATCAGGATCAGGTCGGGTTGCTCGCTGGTGGCCATCGTGACGGCCTCCGCGCCGTTCTCCGCCGTGACGACCTGGTAGCCGTTCTTGCTCAGCAGCTCCGCGAAGAAGAAACGTTCGGTGGCGGAGTCATCGACGACGAGGATCTTGTGCAGGGGCATGGTGTGCTCGGTTGTGCGCTGTCACCTGCGCTGGATCGGCAATCGGGCGGAATGCTTGAGGCGGCGGCGCGTCACGTCACCGCGCGCCGCGCGTGCTGGTCCACCGTCTTCAACAGGCTGTCCTTCGTGAACGGCTTGGTGAGGTATTCGTCGGAGCCGACCATGCGGCCGCGCGCCCGGTCGAACAGGCCGTCCTTGCTGGACAGCATGACGACCGGCGTGGCGTGGAAGCGCGCGCTCTTCTTGATCAGCGAACAGGTCTGGTAGCCGTCGAGGCGCGGCATCAGGATGTCGCAGAAGATCAGGTCGGGCTGGTAGTCGTTGACCTTCGACAGCGCGTCGAAGCCGTCTTCCGCGAGGATCACCTGGCAGCCCGCCTGCACGAGGAAGATTTCGGCGCTGCGGCGGATGGTGCTGCTGTCGTCGATCACCATGACCTTGAGGCCGGCGATGTCGGTGGTGGTGGTCATGGCTTCCCTGTGTTCGATGCGGCCGGCAGGCGTGCGGGCGATCGCTAAGAATGAACCGGCCGAACCATCGTGACGCGATCGGACGACGCCGGCATGACGTGAATCGACGATGCATGACGAAGCAAACGCCGACATGCAAACGATTGTAGCCGCAGGGTTTTGCCTTCCGGGCGGAGACGGTAAGGCTTCGTTCGACGCGTTGTGCGTCGGCAACGGCGCTTAGGAGAAAGCTCTAAGCCGGAGAGGTGCCGCGGCGGGACGCAACCCTAGCCTGCCGAACCGCGGGCGCGTCCAACCGCGACACGGAAGCGACCCGCGGCTCACACCTCGATCATCTCGAAGTCTTCTTTCCGCGCGCCGCACTCGGGGCAGGTCCAGTTCATCGGCACGTCGGCCCACAGGGTTCCCGCAGCGAGCCCCTCCTCGGGCGCGCCCGCCGCTTCGTCGTAGATCCAGCCGCAGATCAGGCACATCCAGGTCTTCATGGTCGATTCTTGGTCGTTTCTGGGAGGGTCGCCGTCGGCGCCAGCGCCGCGCATCCGGCCCGCGGCGGCCCGGATCGGGTCGCGGCGTAGAATGCGCCGCTCGCGGAGTACGCGGGGACGCCCGGCACCGTTCGCCGCGCGCCGCGCAGTCTATCGCGACGCAGGGCCGTGGCGCGGCTCCCCCCTCTTCGTGGCGCTGGCCCGTTCCTCAACGCATCCGTCCGCATGCCCGCCCCGCTCCCCATCGTGATGACGTTCTCGGCCTGCGACCCGACCGGGGGCGCCGGTCTGCAGGCCGACCTGCTGACGGTCACCAGCATGGGTTGCCACGCCGCGACGATCGTCACCGGCTACACCGTGCAGGACACGGCGGGCGTCGAGGAATTCGTCGCGGTCGACGCCGACCACGTCGACGACCAGGCTCGCACCATCCTCGAGGACATGCCGGTCGCGGCATTCAAGATCGGCGTGCTCGGCGACGTCGAGACGGTCGCCGCGGTGGCCGAGATCGTCTCCGACTATCCCGACCTGCCGGTGATCCTCGATCCGGTGCTGGCGAGCGGCCGCGGCGACGCCTTCGCCGACGACGACACCCTGCTCGCGATCCGCGAACTGCTGCTGCCGCAGACCACGCTGCTGACGCCCAACAGCTACGAGGCGCGACGGCTGGCCGCCACCGAGGACGGCGCCGACGCCGACGAGGGAACGAACGGCTCGATCTCGCTCGAAGCCGCCGCGACGCTGCTGATCGGCTGGGGCTGCGAGTTCGTCCTGATCACCGGCACCCACGAGAACACCGCGGAGGTCGTCAACCTGCTCTATGGCGAGGAAGGCGAGCGGACCGTGCTCAAGCGCAGCGACGCGTGGAAGCGCCTGCCGGGCTCGTACCACGGGTCGGGTTGCACGCTGGCATCGGCCATCGCGTCGCTGCTGGCCAGCGGCGTCGACCTGGACGATGCCGTCCGCGAGGGGCAGGAGTACACCTGGCACACGTTGAACGGCGGCTTCCGTCCGGGCATGGGGCAATTCATTCCCGATCGCTTCTTCTGGGCCCGGCGCGCCTCGGGCGGACCGCGGCTGCACGTCGACCCCCTGGCCGATCCGGCGTGAGCGAACCCCCGAGCAGACTCGCGGCGGCGCCGCGCGCGACGGTCGACCCG
>CAHJXF010000136.1 GCA_903644065.1 Betaproteobacteria bacterium | reverse complement strand
GGCGCGTGCTGGTCGACAGCCGCTTCGAGGTGCCGCTCGACGCGCGCCTCGTGCGCAACGTCGCCGAAGGCAAGCGACTGCTCGTCGTCGGCGCGATCGACGACGTCGCTCGCCGACGGGCGCTCGAAGCATCGGGCTGCGAGACGTGGGTCGCGAGCAATGGTTCGGGCAAGGTGGACCTCCCGGCACTGATCGAAGAACTCGGCCGCCGCGAAGTCAACGAGCTGCACGTCGAAGCCGGCGGTCGACTCAACGGCTCGCTGCTGCGAGCGGGCTGCGTCGACGAGGTGCTCGCCTATCTCGCGCCCTGCCTGCTCGGCCCCGGCCTGCCGATGGTCGAGTTGCCGCCGATCGACGACCTGGAACGCCGTCTCTCGCTGACCTATCATGACGTCTCGCGCATCGGCGACGACCTCCGCGTCCTGGCGCGGTTCGGTTGAACGGCGCGCCGCCTGACCCTCCTCTCTCGTACACGATCATGTTCACAGGCATCGTCGCGGCCGTCGGCCGCATCACGCAGGTCACCACCGACGCGTCGAGTCACGACGCCGGTGTCCGGGTCACGGTCGATGCCGGGCCGCTGTCCCTCGACGGCGTGTCGATCGGCGACAGCATCGCGATCGCCGGCGCGTGCATGACGGTGGTGGCGCTCGCCTCGCCGGTGATCGAATTCGACGTCTCGCGCGAGAGCCTCGACCACACGACCGGGCTGGATCGGGTCGGCGAAGTCAATCTCGAGAAGGCGTTGCGCTTCGGCGACCGGCTCGACGGTCACCTGGTCAGCGGTCACGTCGACGGCACCGGCGTGGTCCGGCGCTTCGAGCGGAGCGCGGAGTCGATGACCCTGATCGTGCGCGCGCCGTCGACCCTCGCCCGCTTCATCGCGTTGAAGGGTTCGGTCGCGGTCGACGGCGTCAGCCTGACGATCAACGCGGTCGACGACCACGAGAAGGGCTGCGACTTCTCGATCAACCTGATTCCGCATACGGTGGCGGTGACGACGCTGCGGCACCTGAAAGCCGGCGACCGCGTCAACCTGGAGATCGACACGATCGCCCGCTACGTCGAACGCATGCTCGCAACAGGGCGGCTGACCGACGTGGCGACGGAACACCCGGCGATCGCGCACGCCTGAGGAGTGATCGGGTCGATCGGGTCGATCGGGTCGATCGATCAGGGTTCATCGCGCGACGAGGCCCAGGACGGTGGCGACGCGACGTGGCCCGTGGTCCCGGCCGGCACAGGCAGCCTGCCTCACGCGTCGACGACGCTTGGTCGCGACCTTCGAATCGCGCGGCGCCGTCACGCGAAAGGCCGGGTCCGGGCGCGCTCCGCTGGTGTCCCTCGAGACCGTCGCCCGCGGACGCGCTCGAAGGACCACCGCACGCCGCCTCGCGGGCATTCGGCGAGGCGCCTCGACGTGGCGACGATGCGCGTCCGCCCGCCGCCCGGTGTCGCGAACGTGGTCAGGGCGTCACCTCCGCAGGCCGGGTCAACCGTTCGCCGAAGCGCTGTCCTGCGCCGCGAAGACCTGCGCCGCGAGGTGGAAGGCCGCGTTCGCCGCCGGGACGCCGCAGTACACGGCCGCCTGCATCAGCACCTCCTTCAGCTCGTCGCGCGTCACGCCGTTGTTGCGTGCCGCGTTCAGGTGCAGCCGCAGTTCGTCCGGTCGATTCAGCGCGACCATCATCGCGATCGTCAGCAGGCTTCTCGTGTGACGCGGCAGGCCCGGCCGCGTCCACGTCTCGCCCCACGCGGTCCGCGTGATGTAGTCGAGGAACTCACCGTTGAACGCGGTGCGCGCCGCGGCGCTGCGATCGACGTGCGCGTCGCCCAGCACCGAGCGACGCATCCCGTCGCCGATCGCCCGGCGACCCGACTCGGTGATGGCGTCGCCCGTCAGGAAGCGCAGCAACGCGGCGTTGAACGCACCGGCCTGTTCGAGATTCGACAGATGGGCCGCGTCGAGCTCGACGTACTCGGCGCCCGATACCGCGGCGGCGATGTCGCGGCCCAGCGACGCGGGCGTCGACGGGTCGTGGGCGCCGGCGACGACCAGTGTCGGCAGGCGGATCGCTGTCAGAGCGGTGCGCAAGTCCGCGTCGCGGATCGCGGCGCAGTTGGCCGCGTAGCCGATGGCGCTGGTGTCGACCAGCATGCGGCGGATGCGCTCGACCTCGGCGACGGCCAGGTCCCGGTGCCGTCGCGTGAACCAGCGCTCGACCACGCCGTCGACCACCGCGGCCGGCAGCCCGCCCGACCCCGCGTCGCGGATCGACGCGATGCGACTGTTCCAGCCGTCGGCCGTGCCGATCCGCGCGCCGGTATTGGCGAGCACCAGCCGACCGATGCGCGATGGCGCGCAGACCGCCAGCCAGAGGCCGGTCAACCCGCCCATCGACAACCCGCAGAAATGCGTGCGTTCGATGCCGAGGTGATCGAGCAGGCCCAGCACATCGTGCCCCAGCTGGTCGAGCGTGTACGGACCCTCTGTGACCGACGACGCGCCGTGACCCCGCGTGTCGTAGCGGACGACGCGAAAGCGTTCGACCAGGACCGGCATCTGCGGCGACCACATCTCGAGGTCGGTACCGAGCGAGTTCGACAGCACCAGGACCGGTGCGTCGTCTCGACCGTCGATGCGGTAGTTCAGCTGGACATCGCCCAGTGTCAGCGTCGGCATGCGCGGGATCCGTCCGGAAGGTGACTCGGTCGTGAGGGCGAGCGCCGCGGCATCGTCCGACTGGCGGCGAGACGCTAGACGCGCTCGATCACGAGCGCGATGCCCTGGCCCACGCCGATGCACATCGTGCAGAGCGCGTAGCGCCCGCCGCTTCGATGCAGCTGGTACATCGCCGTGGTGACGAGTCGCGCGCCGCTCATGCCGAGCGGATGGCCGAGCGCGATCGCGCCGCCGTTCGGATTGACGCGCGGATCGTCGTCGGCCACGCCGAGCTCGCGCAGAACCGCGAGACCCTGGCTCGCGAACGCCTCGTTGAGTTCGATAACGTCCATCTGCGCGATCGTCAGGCCGAGACGGTCGAGCAGCTTCTTCGACGCCGGCGCCGGGCCCATGCCCATGATGCGCGGCGCCACGCCCGCGGTCGCCATGCCGACGATGCGGGCCTTCGGCGTCAGGCCGTGCGTGGTCGCGGCCGCGCCGCCGGCGATCAACAGGGCGCACGCTCCGTCGTTGACGCCGGACGCGTTGCCGGCCGTCACCGTGCCGTCGGCGCGCACCACGCCCTTCAGTTTCGCGAGCGCCTCCATGCTGGTGGCGCGCGGGTGCTCGTCGCGATCGACGACGACGGGGTCGCCCTTCTTCTGCGCCACGGGCACCGCGACGATCTCGTCGTCGAAGCGGCCCTCGGCTTGCGCGCGCGACGCCTTCGCCTGGCTGGCCACCGCGAAGCGGTCCTGGTCCTCGCGCCCGATGTGGAAGTCGGTCGCCACGTTCTCGGCCGTCTCTGGCATCGAGTCCACGCCGTGACGTTCCTTCATCAGCCGGTTGACGAAGCGCCAGCCGATCGTGGTGTCGAACACCGTGTTGCTCCGCGAGAACGCGCTCTCGGCCTTCGGCATCACGAACGGCGCGCGACTCATGGACTCGACGCCGCCGGCGATCATCAGCTGGTTGTCGCCTGCGGCGATGGAGCGCGCCGCGCTGCCGACCGCGTCCATGCCCGACCCGCACAGGCGATTGATGGTCGCGCCCGGCACGTCCACCGGCAACCCGGCCAGCAGCGACGACATGCGGGCGACGTTGCGGTTGTCTTCGCCGGCCTGGTTGGCGCAGCCGTAGACGACGTCGTCGACGCGCGTCCAGTCGAGGTCGGGATGGCGCGCCATCAGGGCCGCGATCGGGACCGCGCCGAGGTCGTCGGTGCGCACGGTCGCGAGCGCGCCGCCGTAGCGGCCGATCGGCGTGCGGATCGCGTCGCAAATGAAAACGTCGTCCATGAGGTCTCTCTGTTCTTGTTGGCGCGTCGGCCCGACGCATCCGTCGAGCGGTCCGCGGTCGGCCGATTCTGACACGGCGGCCCGCTTGCGACGGCCGCCGCGGGTGCATCGCAATATCGTGCCGCGACCTGACAACCGGCTTGTCGGGCTTTGCGTTAAGCAGCCTTCGCCACGCCGCCGCGCTGGCACAATGCCGCGTCGAATCCGGGGAGGGTGCATGTCGCAGGGCAGGGGAACGGACCGTGGTCGCGAGGCCGCGCGCAGTCACGCGCGTCGACGTCTTCCCATCCTGCGCGGCCTCGCGGTCGCCGCCTGTCTCGCGATCGCCGTCTTCGCGCAGTCCCGCTCGGACGATGCCGACGCGGCGCCGGCGGCCTCGGGGGCGGGCAAGACGGTGACGGTCCGCCAGTTCTCGCCGCAGGGCGAGGTCGCCGCGGTGCGCCAGGCCCGCGCGACGTTCAGCGACGCGATGGTCGACTTCGGCGACGCCAAGCAGGACGCGCCGTTCGACATCCGGTGCGCGGCCGGCGGCACGGGTCGCTGGGTCGACGACCGCTCGTGGGTCTACGACTTCACGGCCGACGTGCCGCCCGGCACGCGCTGCAGCTTCGGCGTCAAGCCCGATCTCAGGTCGCGGAACGGCGCCGCGGTCGGCGGCAAGGCGTCGTTCGTGTTCTCGACCGGCGGGCCGGCGATCGTCCGCAACTTCCCCGCGACGGGCGAAGGCGGCGAGGGCATCGACGAGGAGCAGGTCTTCGTGCTGGTGCTGAACGGTCCGGCCACGGCCGAGAGCGTGCGGGCCAGGGCCTGGTGCGAGATCTCCGGGATCGGCGAGCGCGTCCCGGTGCGGCTGGTCGAAGGCGCGGATCGGCTCGAACTCCTGAAGCGTTTTTCGCTGGCCCCGTCCGCCGACAGCAAAGCGGACGACTCGCGCGCCGCCAACGTCACGATGCTGGCCTGCACGCGCCGCCTGCCGAACAGCGCGACGGTCACCCTGGTCTGGGGCCGCGGCATCGCGTCGGCGAGCGGCATCGCGACCACGGTCGAGCGGCGCCTCGTCTTCCAGGTGCGGCCCGATTTCGCCGCCAGCTTCACCTGCGAGCGCGAGAACGCGCAGGCCGCGTGCACGCCGGTGCGTCCGCTGCACGTCGACTTCACGTCGCCGATCGCACGGGCGGTCGCCGAGCGCTTCGTGCTCCGCTTCGTCGATGCCGGCGGCGGCAAGACGGTCGAGCGGCATCCGGTCTTCGAGGCCGACAACCGCAGCGCGTCGGTCTCGCAGATCGAGTTCGCACCACCGTTCGCGGAGAACGCCGAAGTCACGATCGACACGCCGAAGGGTCTGACCGACGACGCGGGCCGGCCGTTGTCGAACGCGTCGCTGTTCCCGCTCAGGTCGAAGACCGCGTCGGCGCCGCCGCTGGCCAAGTTCGCGTCGTCGCCGTTCGGCATCCTCGAGCTGAACGACGAACCGGTCCTGCCGATCACGGTGCGGCATGTCGAGGGCGCGCTGAACGTCAAGGGCCTCATCGCCGGGGGCGCCGCGACCGGCACCGCGCCGAAGGCGGCGTCGGGCGCGGCATCGACCAAGTCGCAGGGCATGGTCCGCTCGGTCAACGTCGATGCCGCCCAGGGCGACGCGGCGATCGTCGAGTGGCAGCGGCGCGTCAAGCGCTATCACGAGAGCAGCCTGCAACGCGACAAGCTCGAACTGGTCGACCTGCCGCCCGACATCCGCGCGATCGCCGAGCGCGAACGGGTCGGTCGCAACAAGCGCGGCCCGCGTCAGCAGGAGAAAGCCGAGGAGCGCGAGGAGCGCCTCGTCGCGACCCGCGAGCTCAGCCTGTTGAAGCGCGACAGCCATGCCCGGCCGCTGGCCTTGCCCGGCGCCCGCGGCGACGATCCGCGGCCGTTCGAGGTGATCGGCATTCCGCTTTCCGAACCCGGCTTCCACGTGGTCGAGGTCGAGTCGCAGCGGCTCGGCGCGGCGCTGCTGGGCAAGCCGGCGCCGATGTACGTGCGCACCACGGCGCTCGTCACGAACCTGGGCGTCCATGCCAAGTTCGGCCGCGTCAACGCGGGCGTGTGGGTCACCACGCTGGATCGGGCGAAGCCGGTGGCGGGCGCGACGGTGCAGATCTCGGACTGCTTCGGCGAGCCGCTCTGGAACGGCGTCACCGACACCCGCGGCTTCGTGGTCGCCGACCGGGCGTTCCCGACGGTCGGCTACGGAGCGTGCCGCCTGTCGGACGACGACGACAGCGGAGAGAACGGCTACTTCGTCAGCGCGCGGAAGGCGATTCCCGACGGGCCGAACGCGGGCAAGACCGACATGGCCTTCGTCTGGTCGAACTGGAACGAAGGCATCGAGAGCTTCCGCTTCAACCTGCCGTCGTCGAGCGCTTCGTACGGCTACGACGACGACGACGAATCGGTCGACACCGCGCGTCGCACCATCGCGCACACGGTGTTCGACCGCACGTTGCTGCGCGCCGGGCAGACCGTGTCGATGAAGCACTACCTGCGGGTCGAGAACCTCTTCTCGCTGTCGTTGCCGGGCGCCGGCAGCCTGCCGGACCAGGTCGAGATCACGCACGTCGGCTCGGACCAGACCTTCGACTTCGATCTCGCGTGGCGCGGCAACCGCTATGCCGAGACCACCTTCAAGCTGCCCGACGACGCCAAGCTCGGCCTGTACCGGGTCGAGCTGAAGAAGGGCGACCGCAGCTACCAGACCGGCACCTTCCGCGTCGAGGAATTCCGCTTGCCGGCGATGCGCGGCCGCATCGAGGTCACGGCCGACGCGGCGGCGAAGGACAGTGCCCGGAAGACCGCCTTCGTGCGGCCCGCCGCACTGGCCGCCAACGTGTCGATCGCGTACACCAACGGCGGCTCGGCCTCCGCCTTGCCGGTGCGCCTGTCGGCCGCCGTCAAGCCGCACGACGTCGAGTTCGCGGGCTACGAGGGCTGGAGCTTCGTGCGTGCCGAACGCAGCGACAGCGACGACGAGGCGCCCTCGGTCGACGTCGAGGACGGTCCGACGTTCGAGCGCGGCGCGCCCGGTCAGCGCGTGGTGGCCGACAAGATCGGCGTCACGCTCGACAAGGACGGCGCGGGCAAGGCGCTGTTGAAGGACCTGCCGAAGATCGACGCACCGCGCGACCTGCTCGTCGAGGCCACCTATCCCGATCCCAACGGCGAGATCCAGACGCTGTCGCAGACCGTGTCGTTGTGGCCGTCCGCCGTGGTGGTCGGCGTGCGCGCCGAGGACTGGGTCTCGGTCCGCGGCAAGACGCAGGTCAAGCTGATCGCCGTCGACACCGACGGCAAGCCGGTGGCCGGCGCCGCGCTCGAGCTGCACGGTTTCGTGCACAACGTGCGGTCGATCAGGAAGCGCATGGTCGGCGGCTTCTACGCCTACGACAACCAGCGCGAGACGAAGGAGCTCGGCCAGCTGTGCAGCGGCAAGTCCAACGCGCTAGGGCTGGTGTTTTGCACCGTGTCGATCGCCGAGCCCGGCAACGTGGAACTCGTCGCCGGTGCCAAGGATGCGGCCGGCAACGCGTCCGAGGCCAGCACGTCGGTCTGGGTCACGCGCCAGGCCGAGGTGTGGTTCGGCGGGGAGAACCAGGACCGCATCGACGTGCTGCCGGAGAAGAAGGCGTACGCGCCGGGCGAGACGGCGAAGTTCCAGGTGCGCATGCCGTTCCGTGCGGCGACGGCCTTGGTCGCGATCGAACGCGACGGCATCCTCG
The DNA here is from genome assembly GCA_903644065.1 of Betaproteobacteria bacterium. GTDB lineage: Bacteria > Pseudomonadota > Gammaproteobacteria > Burkholderiales > Burkholderiaceae_D > CAHJXF01. Next base: position 1,082 of record CAHJXF010000136.1, on the reverse strand, counting down.
CGACGCAGGTCTTCGAGCTGCGGGGCGACGATCCGACCATCGCGATCAAGATCGAGAACGACTGGTCGCCCAACGTCTTCGTGTCGGTGCTGGCGGTGCGCGGCCGCATCCGCGACGTGCCGTGGTACTCGTTCTTCACGTGGGGCTGGAAGGCGCCGACCGAGTGGTGGCACGCGTGGCGCGACGAGGGCAAGCTGTACGAGCCGCCGACCGCGATGGTCGATCTCGGCAAGCCCGCCTTCAAGTACGGCATCGCGGCGATCCAGGTCGACAAGGCGGCGCATCGCTTGCAGGTCGCCGTCACCACCGACCATCCCGACTACCCGGTCCGCGCCACCGCCAGGGCGACCGTGCGCGTCACGCTGCCCGACGGCAAGCCGGTGCCGGCCGGCACCGAGGTGGCGCTCGCCGCGGTCGACGAAGCGCTGCTCGAGCTGATGCCGAACGCGAGCTGGAACCTGTTCGACGCGATGATCCGGCAGCGCTCGTACGCCGTCGAGACCGCCACCGCGCAGATGCAGATCGTCGGCAAGCGGCACTACGGCCGGAAAGCCGCGCCGCCGGGCGGTGGCGGCGGCGCCAGTCCAAGCCGCGAACTGTTCGACACGCTGTTGACGTGGAAGGCCTCGGTGGTGCTCGACGCCAACGGCAGCGCGACCGTCGACGTGCCGCTCAACGACTCGCTGACGGCGTTCCGCATCGTCGCGGTCGCCGATACGGTGGTGGGTGCGGGAGACGGGCAGAACGCGGCGCTGTTCGGGACCGGCAGCGCGACGATCCGCTCGCGCCAGGACCTGCAGATCGTGTCGGGCCTGCCGCCGCTGGTGCGCGAGGGCGACCGCTACCAGGCCGGCATCACGCTGCGCAACACGACGAAGGCGGCGATGGACGTGGACGTCGGCGCCACGCTGACGCCGACGGCAGCGACCAACGGGGACGCGCCGGTGGTCCGGCGGGCGATGGCGAAATCGCCCGACGGTTCGTCGGGGTCGCAGACGCCGGGGACGAGCGCAGGCGACGGGAAGGCGGGCGACGGGAAGGCGGGCGACGGGAAGGCGGGCGACGGGAAGGCGGGCGACGGG
>CAHJXF010000135.1 GCA_903644065.1 Betaproteobacteria bacterium | reverse complement strand
GGGACTATCAAAACGGGATCGCCGAGACGTCGTCGCGAAAACGGATCGATGGGACGGGATCGCCGAACGGGATCGCTGCAACCGGATCGCTGCAACCGGATCGCTGCAACCGGATCGCTGAAACGCAATTGCCGAAACGACGAAGCCGGCACCGCTCGCGCGGATGCCGGCTTCGTCGACGACCGCCCCGACAGGCGGCGGTCGGTGCCCTGTCAGGCGGCGACTGCCGCGACGCGACGACGGCGGCTCTTCAGCCCGACCACGAGGGCGAGCGGCGCCAGCAGCAGCAACGTCGACGGCTCGGGGATGACCTGTCCGCCGGCGACGAGCGAGATATCGGCTATGTTGTCGTAGCTCGCGTCGGTCGATGCCTGCGCGTAGATCGTGAACGGATTGGCCGACCCGACGCCCACATTGCCCGCCGACCCGGCGTTGACCACCAGCACGACCTGGCTGAACGGCTTCGCGACGAAGTCCATGTAGCCGACATCGGTGTTGAAGAAGCTCGCCGTCCCCACGTCGCCGAGCCAGGAGGTCTGGCGCGCCGTCACGTAGTAGGCGGACTGATAGGCGGCGACGAACGAATTCAGCTGGCTCGCCGAAGCGGTGTTGTCGAACGAGATGGAGATGTAGTTCGCGGCGCCGACGTTGATTACGTACGTGTGGTAGTGGTAGAGCAGGCCGAGACTGCTTGCGAGAACGCCGGGATAGGCCTCGTCGCCGGCGAAGTCCTGCGGCACGCCGTTGCGCGACAGGCGACCGTTCTGATACGGGTCGGTGGTGGTGAGGAACGACGTGAGCGGCAGCGGGTCGGCGATGGCGGCCGTCGCTCCGAGCAGCGTGGTCGCGAAGAGGGCCGAACGGACCAGCGTGGTGAAGCGATTCATGATGCTCTCCAGATAGACGAAACTCGACCGGGGCCGCCGCCGCGTGCGGCGGCCCCGTATGACGAAGCGCGGACTAGTGCGTCAGTGCGTACTGCACCGCCGCGTTGGCCATCGCGATGCCGTAGCCCGAATCGCGATCGACACCGACCGCGTTGGTATCGAGCGCAGTGGCGGTCATCGCGGTCTTGACCTGCGCGACCGTGTAGTCCGGCCGGGCCTGGCGGACCAGCGCGGCGATGGCGGCCGCGTGCGGGGCCGAAGCCGACGTGCCGAAGAACGGCAGGAAGCCCGGGGTGTGCGTCGTGACGCCGTCGGCCGCGGACAGGTCGGGCTTCTGCAACGTCGTACCGCCGTTGGTGCCGAACAGGAAGTTGTTCGGCGTGATCGGCGAGCCGTCCGCGTTGTAGAAGATCTTCCGCGGGCCGTCCGAGCTGAACGTCTCGGTCGTGTTGCTCATGCCGGTGAAGGCACGCGACCCTGTCTTCGCGCTGTTCCAGTAGGTGGCCGCCATCGACACCGTGTTCAGGCCGGCGTTGTGGCCGTGGGTCGATCCCGTCGTCGCGATCGACAGCGTCGCGCGATCGGTATCGATGTGCATCGCGCGCGCCGCGCCCGCGTACTTGACGACGACGATGCGCGAGCCGGCCGGGTAGTTGGCGTTGGGGTTGTAGATCTCCTCGACCGGATCCTGCGGTGCCGTTCCGTCCTGCGCATCGCCCGAGAAGCCGATCACCTGCGTGCCGGCGCCGTTCAGGATGAACAGGTCGTAGTCGTTGTTCGAGGCGCCGATCGGATCGGACCAGAACAGCACGACGTCGTTGATCGCCGTGGTCAGCACGTTGTAGTTCTGCACCCCGGTCGCGGCGAAGTTGTGGAAGTTGCCGGTCTCGCCGGACGCGAGCACGGCACCGCTCGTGGCGCCGCCGTCCTTGAAGTCGCCTTCCCAGGTGCCGCTGGTGCCCTTCGTGATGCTGCCGCTGTTGGCGGCCGACGAGAAATAGATGACGCCGTAGTTCTGCGTCACGTAGTTGACGGCCTGCGCGATGATGCCGTCCTGGAATGCGAACTCGTCGGAGTAGCTGACGTCGTCGACGATGACCTTGCAGCCGGCCTGGGCCAACGCGATGATGTTGTCGGCGAAGCTCGCCTCGCCGAGGAACGCAGTCGCGAAGTAGAGCTTCGCGCCGGGTGCCATGTCGTGGATGATTTCCATCATCGCGGCGCCTTCGTCCTCGCCGCTGGTCGGGCCTTGCTGGCCGGACAGGACCGTGGTGCCGGCCGGCAGGTCGCCGCTCGCGACCAGGGCTGCCACGCGCGCCGCGGAGGCGCTGTCGGACAGGACGCCGACGCTGACGCCGGTCCCGTCGACGTGCATCGTGTTGACGACCGTGTTCGCCTGGTGCGCGATGACCCCCTGCGACGTGACCGATCCGACGTTGGTGCCGGCTTGCGGCGGCAGCTTGATGCGCGACACGTCCGCGCGGCCGGCGAGCGACGTGACACTCTGCACGGGCACACTGGCGGTCGTGCTGTCCCAGCGCGACGATTGATAGAGGATCGTCCCGCCGGCCGCGGTGATCGCGGCGGTCAGGTCGGGCGTGACCTTGCCCTTGATCTCGACGACCACCGAGCTCGACGCCGTGGCCGGCGCGCTCGTCGCGGCGGTCGCGCTGACGCCGGGCGTGGCTTCGGACAACGGCACGACCGCGTTGGTGAAGGGGGCGATGCGCGAATCGTTGGTGGCCTTGTAGATGCCGAAGACGAGCTTCGAGTCCATCTTCTTCTGTGCGGGGGTGAGGTTCGCCTTGGTGGAGGCGATGGCGCCCATCTGTCCCAACGCGTCCGACGAGATTTCCTGCGCCCCCGCCGACGAGAAGGCGAGAGCGATGGCCGCGGCCGCGGCAGTACGGATCAATCCCTGATTCATTCACAGGCTCCTGGTTGACGGGACGCCGTCGGCGTCGAGGCCTCGACCGACGCGGCGTCCGTACGAATAGACGCGCAGGGCAAAGCAAGTTTTGATCCTGCATTGCAACATGCTGTTTCGATGCGTAGTGGAGCGACGGCATCGCGCAATGGCATCGATCGATGTAAAGCGGGTCGACATCGCGACCGTGTCCGGTGAATCGCGGGTGATCGCCGGCCCGACCGAGGCGCAACGACGACCGACCGCGGTCCGCAGCGAATCGACGCACGGTCGGCCCTGCGGGCCTGCGGCTCCGCGGCCCTGCGACTCCGCGGCTCCGCGACAGACGCCGTTCCGAGCGCCCATCGAGCCCGACGGCTTGCGGCGACGAGGGCCGGTCGCGCTTCGTACGCGAGCGCGAACGCCGATTCGACTCGCCGGACGGACTGCGCGTCGAGAGGGTCGAGGCGCTCGCTGTGGCCACGCGACAGCGGCACGCGACGTGCTGAAGAGATGGCGAGGCGCGTGGACCCGATGCGGCCGGTGCGTGGCCTCGACAGTCGCCGGGCAAGCCGTCGCACCCCGGCCGATGGGGACTCGTCCAAAAGTACTCATCGAGGGGTACTCATCGATGGGTGTTCGTCGACGGGGACTCGTCATTCTCAGACCAGGAGCCGACCTTGAACGCCAACACCATCCTGTGGGCCACCACGATCGTCATGCTCGCCGGCGGCCTGCTCATCCTCGCCGTGGGCAAGCGCCGCACCGCGTCCGAAGGCCTGCAGACCGCGCTGCACGGCATCGTGCCGATCATCGCCGCCTGCCTCTACTTCGCGATGGCCAACGGCCAGGGCCTCGTCCTGTTGCCGACCAGCGTGGCCGGACCGGACGTCGCGAGCTCGACCCGCATCTTCTATTTCGCGCGCTATATCGACTGGACGTTCACGACGCCGCTGCTGTTGCTGTCGCTATGGCTGACGTCGGTCCATTCCGGTCCGAAGCGACCGGGTCCGATCGCCGGGGCCGTGCTCGCCGACGTCTTGATGATCGCGACCGCGTTCGCCTTCGGCGCGTCGATCGTGAGCTGGATCAAGTGGACCTGGTTCATCGTCTCGTGCGCCGCGTTCCTCGGCGTGTACTTCGTGATCTGGGTCTCGCAGCGGCAGGCCAACGCGACCGAGCGGGACGACGTTCGTGCGATGTACGGTCGCAACGCGACGATCCTGTCGGTGCTCTGGCTGATCTATCCGCTGATCCTCGCAGTGTCGCCGGACGGCATGAACGTGGTCGGCGATGCGACCGCCGTCCTGGTCATCGCCGTCCTCGACGTGCTCGCAAAGGTGGTCTACGGACTCATGTCCGTCGCGTCGGACGGCAAGGTGACGGAACGGGACCTGGCCGAGCAGGGCCGGGGCACGGCCGTCGCGGCGGGCTGACCTTGCAGCGGATCGCGCTGCTCGGGGCATCCCCGACGGCGGTCGAGCGACGGCTTCCCGGGCCGGCGGTCCTGGCGGTCGGGTCGGCGATCGCGCTGACCGCGACGTTGCCACCGGCGCTCGCGTCGATCCTCGCGCTGGCGTTCATCGTGGTGCTGGGCGTGCCGCACGGCGCGCTCGACGGCGAACTCGTCCGGGGCGTGCTCGAGCCGCGTTGCGGCAGGGCCTGGTTCCCGATCTTCGCCATGCCCTACTTGCTGCTGACCGGCGGCGTGCTGCTGTCGTGGCGGGTCGCGCCGCTGGGGACGTTGGCCATCTTCCTCGCGGCCTCGGCCTGGCATTTCGGTGCGACCGGGACACGGTCGGAGCGGCTCCTCGACAGGATGGCGCGAGGCGGGCTGCCGATCGCCTTGCCGGTCCTGCTGCATCCGGCCGCCACCCTGCCGGTACTCGCCACCATCGCCAACGTGTCGCTGGAGCGAGCGCCGTCGTGGCTGTCGGTCGGGTCGGCGGCCTGGTCGGTGCTCGCGGCCGTGTGGGTCGTTCGCCGCATGCTGCGGGCCGAGACGACAGCGCTGGCCGGGCCCGCTGCGCTCGTCGTCGTCTTCCTCGTGTTGCCGCCGCTGTCCGCGTTCGCGCTGTATTTCGTCTGCGTCCATGCGCCCGCCCATACGATCGCGTTGATCGACGATGCGTCGCGCGCCCCCCGGGTGCGCGACCTGCGGAGCGCGGTGCTCCTCGCGCTGCCGATCACCGCGGCGACCGTCCTGATCGGCGTCCTGGTCTGGCCGCTCTACGCCGGTCCGCTGCCGTCGCGACTGTTGTCGTTGATCTTGCAACTGCTCGCCGCGCTGACCTTGCCGCACCTGCTGCTGGAGACCTGGTTCGCGGCTCGCGGGCGCACGCGCGTCAGTCGGTCGTTCGTGGCACGGAGTCCGTGATCGACGCACGCTGCGAAGCGGATTTCAAAGCGGACTTCGAAGCGGAGTTCGAAGCGGACTTCGAAGCGGACTTCAAAGCGGACTTCGAAGCGGATTTCGAAGCGGACTTCGAAGCGGATTTCGAAGCGGATTTCGAAGCGGACTTCGAAGCGGGCGGGGCGGCTCGACCGCACAGCGCGGCGACGGTGAAGTCCGCGAAGCGCGACGCGACGACGAACCCGGACGAGGCGCCGCCGTCGGAGAACCAGCGCGAGATGTTGTTGATCGCTCCCATGCAATAGAACACCGCGAGCTTCGCATCGCAAGGCGCCGCGTCCCCTTCGTCGACGCAACGCCCGACGAGCGCGCGCAACGCGGTGTCGAGCACGCGCCGACGCTGCTGGATCCGGCGGTTGTCCTCGGGCAGCATCGAGTAGTACTCGGTCAGCATGACGCAGGTGCCGAGTTCGCTGGTCAGTTCCAGCACGTAGGCCAGGACGAAGCGATGCAGCACGTCGACCGCGCGACCGCCGGCGGCCTCGCTGTCGGCGAAGGCGCGTTCGGCCATTCCGATCGAGATGCGATGACATTCGTACAGGAGCTGGTGCTTGCTCCTCACGTAGCGATACAGCGCCGGCTTGGTGACGTGCACGGCGGCCGCCACGTCGTCGAGCGTGGTGTTGTGGAAGCCCTTCGTGCCGAATGCCTTGCCCGCGGCGCGGATCAGCGTGCGCATCTTCGCCTCGCGTCCGGCGTCGCTCTCGAGCGCCAGCCCGGTCCACCGACCCTTCGCTTTCGCGACTGCGCGCTTCGTCGCCATCCGAGCCCCTCCTTCGTTTTGCGATGCCGTGTTTCGCCGTTGCCAAGCGCTGCGCTCTCGGCTAAGGTGACCGGCCGGTCACATTACAGCGCGCGCCCGGTCAACGGAAGGGCGTCCCGACGGAGACGATCATGCACGCAACTCGCTGGATTCCGCTCGACGACCGGGTGGCGGCCCGGCCGCTTCGCCGCGCGAGTGCCCGCCGCCGGATCGCCCGGCTGGCGGTCACGGTGATCGTGGCGCTGTGCTGGTCGCGGCCCGGCGTCGCCGACGAGCCGATCCGCATCGCGCACATCGACCCGTTTTCCGGCGCCTTCGCGAGCGTGGGCAACACGACCAGCAAGACGATGCAGTACGCGATCGAGCTGATCAACGCGCGCGGCGGCGTGCTCGGACGCAAGCTTGAACTCGTCTCGCTCGACAACGCGGGCGATCCCAACAAGTCGCTGACGGCGTTCAACAGCGCGACCGACCAGAACATCCGCTACGTCGTGCAGGCGACGAACTCGGGGATCGCGGGCGCGACGCTCGACGCGGTGGCCAAGTACAACGAGCGCAATCCGACGAAGCCGGTGCTGTACCTCAACTACGGATCGGCGCTACCCGACCTGACGGAAGAGAAGTGCAGCTTCTGGATGTTCCGCTTCGAGCCGCACCAGCTGATGAAGATGCGGGCGATCGCCGAGTTCGTCGCGTCCGACCCGTCGATCAGGAACATCTACCTGATCAACCAGGACTACGCGTTCGGCCAGGTCACGAGCGCGTCGGCGAAGACGATGATCAAGGAGCGCCGCCCCGACGTGAACTTCGTCGGCGACGTCTTCCACCCGGTCGGCAAGGTCAAGGACTTCGCGCCGTACATCGCGAAGATCAAGGAGTCGGGCGCCGATACCGTACTGACCGGTAACTTCGGCGCGGACCTGTCGCTGCTGGTGCGCGCGGGCAAGGATTTCGGCCTGAAGGTGAAGTACATCACCCTCTACGGCGGCCTGGGCGGGGCACCCACGGCGGTCGGCGAGGCGGGCGACGGCGTCGTCTACCAGGTCGGGCCGTGGCATCCGAACGTGCCGGTCGAGCAGAAGCAGCCGGCGGTCGAGGCGATCGGCGCGCTGTTCAAGCAGAAGTACAAGGAAGACCTCTACTACTCGGCGATCGTGGTGCAGATGGACCTGTTCGCGAAGGCGATCGAGAAGGCCGGCGGTCCGGACGACCCGAAGAAGGTCGCGCTGGCGCTCGAGGGCATGGAGGCGAACACGGCCTTCGGCCCGGTGCGCATCCGCCGCGACGATCACCAGCTGATCCAGCCGCTCGTCATCTCGGTGTTCGGCAAGGGCGTCAAGTACGACGCGGAGAACACGGGGCTCGGCTGGAAGACCGTGATGACCGTCCCCGCGAAGGACGCGGAGCTGCCCACCGTGTGCAAGATGAAGCGACCGGCCTGATCGAACCCGACGGAGCATCGATGAACCATCGCCATCCCCGCATGAGTCGCAACGCGGTCTACGTCCTCGGCGGCGCGCAATCCGACTTCGCGCGCAACTGGACCCGCGAGGGACTCGACGTCTACGCGATGATGCGCGACACGATGCAGGCCGGCCTCGCCGACGCGCGCCTCGAGGCGAAGGACATCGAATGCGCGCACGTCGGCAACTTCGTCGCCGAGCTGTTCGTCGGGCAGGGCATGCTGGGCGCGATGCTGACGGCGATGGATCCGGCCTTCGTCGGTTTGCCGACGTCGCGCCACGAGGCCGCCTGCGCGTCGGGCAGCATCGCGCTGCTCGCGGCGTCGGCCGAGATCGAGGCGGGTCGCTACGACGTCGTGGCGGTGCTCGGCGTGGAACTGATGCGCAACGTGCACGGGTCCGTGGCGGCCGATCATCTCGGTGCCGCGGCCTGGAAGGGCCGCGAGTTCGACGATGCGCAGTACGTATGGCCGGCCGCGTTCGATCGCGTGCTCGACGCCTACGACGCGCGTTACGGCGTGAACTACGACCACCTGTCGCGGATCGCCGAGATCGCGTTCGACAATGCGCGGTCCAATCCCAACGCGCAGTCGCGCGGCTGGCGTTTCGACGAGCGCAGCTTCACCGAAGACGACACGAGCAACCCGGTCGTCACCGGGCGGCTGCGACGCCAGGATTGCGGGCAGGTCACCGACGGCGCGGCGGTCGTCTTCCTCGCTTCCGAGGCCTATGCGCGTCGCCACGCGGCATATCACGGCAGGACGCTGGCCGACTTCGGCCGCATCGCGGGCTTCGGACATCGCACGTCGCTGATGCACCTCGAATCGAAGCTCGCGCACAGCCGTAACGACGACTACGTGTTCCCCGAGGTCCGCGGCACGGTCCAGGACGCGCTCCGGCGCGCCGGCCTGGTCGACATCTGGCAGGTCGATGCCGTCGAGCTGCACGACTGCTTCTCGATGACCGAATACGCGGCCATCGACCATCTCGGGCTGACGGCGCCCGGGCAATCGTGGCAGGCGGTCGAGGAAGGCGTCATCGAGAAGACCGGCCGGCTGCCGATCAACCCGAGCGGCGGCCTGATCGGCTGCGGCCATCCGGTCGGCGCCACCGGCGTGCGCATGATGCTCGACGCGATGCACCAGGTCACCGGCCAGGCCGGACCGCTGCAGGTCGATGGCGCGAAGCGGGTCGCGACGCTCAACATCGGCGGCGCCTTCACGACCTCGGTCAGCTTCGTCGTCGAAGCCGGCTGATGCGGCTCGAAGGGCTCCACGCCGTCGTCACCGGCGGCGCCTCGGGCCTCGGGCTCGGCACCGTCGCTCTGCTCGCCGCGTCGGGCTGCGCGGTCAGCATCGTGGACCTCGAATCGGACGCGCTGCGGCAGGCCGCGGCG
>CAHJXF010000134.1 GCA_903644065.1 Betaproteobacteria bacterium | reverse complement strand
GACAGGCCGTCGATGAAGCGGGAATAGGTCAGCCCGAACTCGCGGACGGCCGCGTTGATCCACCACATCCCCGCCCCGGGCCACCGGAACGAGAAGCGGCCGTCCGCGTCGGTCGTCGTCGCCATCTCCTCCTGCGCATCGCGGTAGCGGCTCGCACCCGGGACCGCGACGACCCGGACATCGGACGCCGGCTTGCCGTCGAGCAGCATGCGGAAGGTCGCGGCTTCGCCCACGATCAGGTCGTTGGGGTGCGTGACGGGTTGCAGCTCGAGGCCGACGCCGCCGGCCTCGAACACGCTGGTCGGCCTGCCGGACGTGACGAAGGTCTCGACGCGATTGCTGCCTTCCGCGACCTCGAGGTTCTGCGCACCGGCGGGCACCTCGCTCGCGAACGCGGCGGCCGTGCCGCGCCAGCGCTTCTTCTCGCCGTTCAGGTCGTAGGTGGCGAGGACGTAGTTCGCGTCGTCGGTGATGCGATAGGTGCCGCGCGAAACGACATGCAGGTCGAAGGTGTTGCGCACCTTGCCCTTCGTGGTGTTCTCGGGCTGCAGCGACGAGCCGTCGGGCGCCGCGATCGCCAGCCCGTCGATCGCCAGCGGTTGATGATTGAAGAAGAACAGGTCGTCGGAGACGGCCGCGTCGACGGTGATCCATTCGTCGCCGCCCGACAGCACGGTCGTCGACGGCACGAGGAACGGCTTGTGGGCCGATGCGATCGGCGCGACGCCGGTCGCGGCCAGCACGAGCAGGAGGGCGGAGGTCTTCATCGCGATTCCTTCAAGGGACGACGGCGAGCGACACGTTGCCGAGTTCCTGCTTGCCCGTGGCGCTCGCGACCGTCCCCGTGCCGGCCGGCCAGGCGAACGGCAGCGCCACCGTCTCGCGACCGCCGGCCTCGCGCGCCGCCTCGACCATCAGCTTGTAGCGGCCGGGCTCGAGCTTCGGCAGCGCGCCCTTGCCGTCGCCGAAGGCCACCTGCTGCTCGCCGGGCGCGCGCGTCGCGCTCGTCACGCCGTCGATCGGCACCTTTTGGTCGCGACCCGCGCGACGCCACCACTGGCGCAGGTCCTTCAGGTACTTCTCGCCCTCGTTGTTGCGCGAGCGGACCTCGTACCACAGGGCCACGGTCGACACGACGCTGCCGTCCTCGCGCTCGATCCACGCCGCCACGTAAGGCTTGTGATACTCGGCGACCGACAGCTTGGGCAGCTCGATCTTGAGGGCGAGGTCGGCGGCATCGGCGACCGGCACGAGGCCGATCAGGACCAGCGGGGCGTAGGGTAGGAGGCGCATCGAGTCAGACGGTGGTGGATCAGTGGATGAACAGCAGCGCGACGACCAGCGGCAACACGACACCGAGCCCGACCATCGGCCAGGTCGACGGCCGCGCGCGACCGTGCAGGTACAGCAGGCAGAGGCCGGTACCGGCGAACACCAGGCAGGCCACCGCGAAGACGTCGATGAACCAGCTCCACGCCGGCCCGGTGTTGCGGCCCTTGTGCAGGTCGTTGAAGTAGGCGATCCAGCCGCGGTCGGTGGCCTCCGTCCGCACGCTGCCGTCGCCGAGGTCGATGGTCAGCGACGCGTCGCCGCCCGGACGCGGCAGGGCGACGTAGACCTCCTGGTCGGTCCAGTCGCCGGCACGGTCCCGGGACTGGATACCGAGCCGATCGACGATCCAGCCGGCGACATCGTCCGGCAGTTCGACGCGACCGGCCGCATGGGCACGCTTGAGCGACGCCAGCAATGCGCCGGGCAGCCGGTCCCGTTGCCTGACGGTCTGCGAACGCGCGTCGATCGCGCCGGCGTGATTCAGCGTCAACCCCGTGGCTGCGAACGCGAGCAACGCCACCAGGCAGGCGGCCGAGCTCAGCCAGTGCCAGCGATAGAGGGTCCGGAGCCAATCGGCGCGACGCGACGCGGTCGTGGCCGGCTCGCGGACCGTGGAAGCGAGGGGAAGGACAGCCAAGGGGTTGGTCGATGAGGGCAGATGAGAATGATAACGATTTTTGTTGGTCGGCTGCGGGCGCTCGAGGTGACAGCCACGGCAGGCCCTCGACGAACGGTGACGGCGACCGCAGACTCCGACGCGTCGACGGCGTCGACAACGGGCGACGACGACGTGACATAAAAGCACGGTCGTGCTAATTTGCGCCGCCTTCTTCTTCGAACCATCGACCGACCACCCATGCGCAAAGGCGAACAGACCCGCGCCGCGATCCTCGACACGGCGCTCGACCTCGCGAGCCGCGACGGGCTCGAGGGCCTGACCATCGGGCTGATCGCGGATCGCATGCAGATGTCGAAGAGCGGCGTGTTCGCGCATTTCGGTTCGCGCGAGGACCTGCAGATCGCGGTCATCCAGGAATACCACCGGCGCTTCGAGGACGAGGTCTTCCTGCCGAGCCTGCTGGAGGACCGTGGCCTGCCGCGACTGTCCGCGATGTATTCGGGCTGGGTCACGCGGCATACCCGCGAGATCGACAGCGGCTGCATGTACATCAGCGGCGCCGTCGAATACGACGACCGGCCCGGCCCGATCCGCGACGAGTTGCTGTCGATGGTGACGGCCTGGCAGAAGGCGCTGCTGCGTGCGGCCCGCCAGGCGGTCGGCGAAGGTCATCTGCTGGCCGACACCGACTGCGAGCAACTCGTCTTCGAGATGCGTGCGATGGTGCTGGCGCTGCATCACGACGCGCGCTTCATCGGCGATCGCCACGCGGTCGAGCGCATCGAGCGGGGCTACCGTCGCCTGATCGACAGCTATCGCGCCGCGTCGGCATCCACCCTGCCCCGGTTGAAGCTGGTCCAGGTCGTGCGCTGACGCGCCGCCGACCTTCCGCCGCCGACCTTCATTCGCGCATTGTGCGCGACCCGCAAGACACCAAGAGAGAACCCATGCCCGCCATCTACACCCCGCCGCTTCGCGACTACCGCTTCGTGATGCACGAACTGCTCGACGTCACGGCGTCGTTGCAGCAGGTTCCGGCCCATGCCGACATCGACGCCGACACCATCGACCAGGTGCTGGAAGAGGCCGGCAAGTTCTGCGCGGAGGTCCTGCTGCCGCTCAACCTGTCGGGCGACCAGGAAGGCTGCCACTTCGATCCGGCCACGCACGCGGTCACCGTGCCGAAGGGATTCCGGGACGCCTACCGGCAGTACCGCGACGGCGGCTGGCCGTCGCTGTCCGCCGAGACCGAGTTCGGCGGACAGGGGTTGCCGCACCTGATCGAGATCGCGTTCTCGGAGATGAAGTACGCGACCAACCAGGCGTGGACGATGTACCCGTCGCTGGCGCACGGCGCGTACACCGCAATCCTCGCGCACGGCACCGACGAGCAGAAGCGGCTGTACCTGCCGAAGATCGCGTCGGGCGAGTGGCTGGGTACCATGTGCCTGACCGAGTCGCACTGCGGGACCGACCTCGGCATGCTGCGCACGAAGGCCGAGCCGCTGGATCGGGAAACGGATGCCGGCCCGGGGGACGCGAGATACGCGCTGACCGGCAACAAGATCTTCATCTCGGCCGGCGAGCACGACATGGCCGACAACATCGTCCACCTGGTGCTCGCACGCCTGCCCGATGCACCGGCCGGCTCGAAGGGCATCTCGCTGTTCGTGGTGCCCAAGTTCCTGCCGGTCGGTGCCGGACAGGACGCGACGGTCGGCGAGCGCAACCCGATCTTCTGCGGCGCCATCGAGCACAAGATGGGCATCCACGGCAACGCGACCTGCCAGCTCAACCTCGACGGCGCGATCGGCTGGATGGTCGGCCAGCCCAACAAGGGCCTGGCCGCGATGTTCGTGATGATGAACGGGGCCCGGCTCGGCGTCGGCGTGCAGGGTCTCGGGCTGACCGAGATCGCTTACCAGAACGCCGCGGCCTACGCGAAGGACCGCATCCAGGGCCGCTCGCTGTCGGGACCCAAGTCGCCCGACCGGCAGGCCGACGCGATCATCGTGCATCCCGACGTGCGAAAGATGCTGCTGACCGCGCGAGCCTATGCCGAGGGCGGGCGCGCGTTCGCGACCTGGGTCGCGCTGCAGAGCGACCTGCTGCGCCACCCCGACGAAGCGGTGCGGCAGGACGCCGACGACATGATGGCGTTGATGACGCCGGTGGTGAAGGCGTTCATGACCGACAACGGCTTCTCGGCCGCGTCGGGTTGCCTGCAGGTGTTCGGCGGACACGGCTACATCGCCGAGTGGGGCGTCGAGCAGATGGTTCGCGACGCGCGCATCAACATGATCTACGAGGGCACCAACACGATCCAGGCGCTGGACCTGCTGGGCCGCAAGATCCTGTCGGACAACGGCGCGAAGATGAAGAAGTTCGGCCGCATGGTGCAGGCGTTCGTGGCCGCAGAGAGCGGCAACGACGCGATGAAGGAGTTCACCGAGCCGCTGGCCGACATCGGCGACAAGGTCACCAAGCTGACGATGGAGCTCGGCATGAAGGCGTTCCAGAGTCCCGACGAAGTGGGCGGCGCCGCGGTCGACTTCCTGCGCGTGGTGGGCCACATGATCTACGCGTACTTCTGGGCGCGCATGGCCAAGGTGGCGCTCGACAAGCAAGGCGACGGCGACCCGTTCTATCGCGCCAAGCTGGCGACGGCGCGCTTCTACTTCGCGAAGCTGTTGCCCGAGACCGCGAGCGCGATCCGCACGGCGCGGGCGGGATCGAAGGTGTTGATGGAACTGGAGGCGGAGCTGTTCTGACGGCGGGCGACGATCGCCGAGTCTCCCCGTGACCCGACTCCCCTCCCGTATCGTCCCGCTCGAGCCGCCGTTCGACGGCGAGCTCGAAGCCCTGCTCGCGAAAGCGACCCCGCCGTCCGCGCCCGGCCCGCTCGCGCTGTTCCGCGTTCTCGCGAAAAACCCGGGCCTCGCCGACCGCGTGGCGACCACCGGCGCGCACTTCCTCGGCCGGTCGTCGTCGCTGCCGCTGCGCGACCGCGAGCTCGTCGTCGCCCGGGTCTGCGCGCGCTGCGGCAACGAGTACGAATGGGGCGTGCACGTCGCCGCGTTCGCTGCGGCCGCCGGCCTGAGCGACGCCGAGGTACGCCATACCGTGAGCGTGCCGGCGGACCCCGACGCCTGGACGCCGAACGAGGCGGCCCTGATCGCGATGGTCGACGCGCTGCACGAGACCGCGACGCTGGACGACGCGACCTGGGCGGCGCTGGCCAGCCATTACGACGAGGCGCAGTGCCTCGAGCTGTTGATGCTGGCCGGCTGGTACCACGCGATCTCGTTCGTCTGCAACGCGACGCGCGTGCCGCTCGAAACCTGGCAGGCGCGGCTGCCGCGGGCCCTCTGAGGCGACATGCAGCCGCGCCACGCCGACTATCGCCGCACCGTCGCCGTGCTGTTCGACGGACCCGGCTTCATCGCGGACCTGGACGTGCGCTTCGTCGACTGCGGACCCGGATGGTGTTCGACGACCCTCGAACTGGCGCCCCGCCACCTGCAGCACACCGGCGTCGTCCACGCCGGCGTCGTGTCGACCATCGCCGATCACACGGCGGGCGCCGCGGCGATGACGCTGCTCGACCGGGACCAGGTGCCGGTCACGGTGGAGTTCAAGATCCACCTGCTGCGCGCGGCGCGCGGCACCCGTCTCGAATGCCGCGGCGACGTGCTGAAGCCCGGTGCGCGCTTCACGATCGCCGAATCGAGCGTCTTCGCGATCGAGGGCTCGTCGCGCATGCAGGTCGCGAAGCTGATCGCGACGATGGCGCCCGTCGGCG
The DNA here is from genome assembly GCA_903644065.1 of Betaproteobacteria bacterium. Taxonomy (GTDB): domain Bacteria; phylum Pseudomonadota; class Gammaproteobacteria; order Burkholderiales; family Burkholderiaceae_D; genus CAHJXF01. The sequence goes on along the minus strand of CAHJXF010000134.1, from coordinate 3,091 downwards.
CGTGAGCGAGCAATCGCCGCTTCGATTCCGCTCGATCGACCACCGGGCGCAACGAGACCTGATCGACATCGCGACCGTTCGAGACACGCCGCGACGACCTCAATACTTCAAGGAGACCTGATGGACATCCAGACCGATTTCGCAGACGACATCCTGACCATCACCTTCAACCGGCCGGCCAAGAAGAACGCCATCACCGCCGCGATGTACCAGGCCCTCGCGGACGCGCTGCACGCCGGCGAGGACGACCCTGCCGTCCGTGCGATGCTGATCGCGGGGCAGCCCGGCATCTTCACGGCCGGCAACGACCTCGAGGACTTCCTCAAGTCGCCGCCGCACGGCGACGACAGTCCGGTGTTCCGCTTCCTGCAGATCATCAGCACCGCGCAGAAGCCCATCGTCGCGGCGGTGCGCGGCGCGGCCGTCGGCGTGGGCACCACGCTGCTGCTGCATTGCGACCTGGTCTACGCCGGCCGCAGCGCGAAGTTCTCGCTGCCGTTCGTGCAGCTCGGTCTGTGCCCCGAGGCCGCGTCGAGCCTGCTGCTGCCGCAGCTGATCGGCTACCGACAGGCCGCGGCCAAGCTGCTGCTCGGCGAAGCGTTCGGCGCCGACGAGGCGCTGGCGATGGGCTTCGTCAACCAGGTCCTCGACGACGATGCGGTGCTGGCCCATGCGGAAGTCCAGGCCCGCAAGCTCGCCGCGTTGCCGACGCATTCGCTCAGGACGACCAAGCGGCTGATGAAAGGCGACGGTGCGGCCGATATCGCCGCGCGCATGGGCCACGAGGGCACGGCCTTTCGCGAGTTGCTGGGCGCCCCGGAGGCACGCGAGGCCTTCTCTGCGTTCCTCGAGAAGAGGAGCCCGAACTTCCGGCAGTTCGCCTGATCGTCGACCGACGGGCGCTCGCGTCCGGTGCTCGCGTCCGGTGCTCGCGTCCGGTGCTCGCGTCCGGTGCTCGTGCCCGGCAATCTCGAGCCACCGACATCGTGTCGGATCGCATGCCGCCGCCGGAACGTCGATTCCGACAAGATTGAAAGGCCGCTTCCCATGACGTTTTCGCGGCGTTTCGCACAGAGTGACTTCTTTTCCAACTCTCGGAAAACATGACCATGAATCCATCGATCGCCGCGGCGCGCACTTCGCTCGTTCGCGTGTCGGGCGCGCTCGCGCTGTCCACTGCGCTGGCCTCGACCGCATGGGCTTCGAGCCACCGCGAAGCGCCCAACATCTCGATGAACCCGTCGGTCGACGCGACCGACCTCTACCTGTTTCGCAGCTACGAGAGCGGCCGCGCCGCCTACGTCACCGTGCTGGCCAATTACATGCCGTTCCAGGATCCGCAGGGCGGCCCGAACTTCTTCATGTTCAACCCCAATGCGCTCTACGAGATCCACATCGACAACAACGGCGACGGCGTCGAGGACCTGACGTTCCAGTTCCGCTTCACCAACACGTCGAAGGCGACCGCGCTCAACGTCGGCGGCAAGGCGGTCAAGATCCCGCTGATCGACAGCGGTCCGGTTAGCGGCGTGAACCCGGCGACGCTCAACGTCCGCGAGACCTACACCGTCGACCTGGTGCGCGGCCTGCGACGGACCGGCACGAGAGCCAGCGTCACCGGCACGAACGGCAGCGCGACGTTCGACAAGCCGGTCGACAACATCGGCGACAAGACATTCGGCGGTGCGACCGGCTACGCGACCTATGCGAACCAGCACATCTACACGATCAACATCCCCGGCTGCGGAACGCCGGGGCGCCTGTTCGTCGGACAGCGGAAGGAGCCGTTCTACATCGCGGTCGGCAAGATATTCGACCTCTTCAATTTCAATCCGCTCGGCGCCGACCAGGTCACCGGCAACAACAACGACCTCGAGGGCAAGAACGTCAGCACGCTGGCGCTGGAACTGCCGATCGCCTGCGTGACCAACGGGACCGAGCCGGTGATCGGCGCGTTCACCACGGCCAGCCTGCGCCAGGGCCGCCTGATCAGCGGTGTCCCGCAAACCGGGTTGAACACGGTCAACAAGGAAGGCGGCGCCTGGGTCCAGGTGTCGCGCATGGGAATGCCGCTCGTCAACGAGACCGTCATCGGGATCGACGACAAGGATCGCTTCAACGCGTCGATGCCGAAGGACGACGTGGCCAACTTCGCGGACTACGTGACCAACCCTGCGCTGCCGACACTGATCCAGTCGCTCTTTCCGACCGCCCTCGCCCCGACCAATTTCCCGCGCACCGATCTGCAGACCGTGTTCCTGAAGGGGCTGCGGACCCTCAACCAGCCGGCGAACGTGGTCCCCGCCGAGATGGTGCGGCTGAACACGACGATCAGCCCGGTCGCGATCGGCGCGCAGAATCCGCTCGGCGCGCCGGGCGGCGACCTGGCCGGCTTCCCGAACGGCCGACGACCCGGCGACGACGTCGTCGACCTGACGCTGCGAACGGCGATGGGGGCGCTTTGCGTGCTGACCGGCCCGACCGACACGTTCGGGGTCGGCTGCACGGCGGCCAGCGCTCCGTCGGGCGGCCTGCCGTTCAACGACGGCGTCCGCAAGAGTTCGGTCAACTACGGCGCGACCTTTCCGTACCTGACGACTCCCCTGCCGGGCAACTTCAACCCGCCGCCCGCGGCCGGCACGACGTATCCGTGATCGCGCCGACGTCCGAACTCGCGGTCAGCGAAGGACCGGCAACGACCGCGGTTTCCGCTGGTCGTCGGTGGCGACGTAGGTCAGCGTCGCCTCGGTCACCTTGACCACCTCGCCGTACAGGGTGTTGCGCTCCGCATAGACCTCGACGAACACGGTGAGCGACGTCGTGCCGACTTTCACGATGTCGGCATAGAAGGAAAGCAGGTCGCCCACCATTACCGGGTTCCTGAAGACGAACGAGTTGACCGCGACCGTCGCCACGCGGCCATTGGCACGGCGCGCCGCCGGCTGCGCGCCGGCCACGTCGACCTGCGCCATGATCCAGCCGCCGAATACGTCGCCATGGATGTTGGCGTCGGACGGCATCGGCACGACGCGCAGCGTCGGCATCTTGGCGGGCAGGCCGGGGCGTTCGGGTTCGAGCGGGGCGGTCATCG